>JBOGOY010000155.1:0-7464 GCA_050748185.1 Pyrinomonadaceae bacterium | reverse complement strand
CATCAGGGTCTTCGCGTAGTTCTCTGACCTCTTCAATCACCCGCTGCATTCCGCGATACACTATAGCGGTTTGCATTTGCGTGTAACCCGGTCAATTGGGCGGATTTGTTAACGGATGAGAAGAAGCCAAAAGGGAGTTTTCAAGCGCAGGTTACATCCATTTGCAAACCGCTATAATACCGAGGCCATGCTCCCGATGTCGGCTAATACTTATCTCCACATACCAAGAGTTTATTGATGAGGCGAGCAGGATGCGAATCTAGGACTCACTGGTTTTTAACCAGCGGCTCAGTGTTGTTAGCCTTCGAGCCACTGGCCAAGCGTCGAGTCACGGAGGATGATCGTCTGATCGCGCTCGGGGCCGGTGGAGATGAGGCCGATCTCGACGCCGATCGCGCGGGAGATGAATTCGACGTAGGCGCGCGCGTGCGGGGGGAGTTGTTCGATCTGCGTCGTGCCGACGGTCGAAGTTTTCCAGCCGGGGAGCGTCTCGTAGATAGGCTCGGCGCGGCGCAGATCGTTGGCGACGGCGGGGAAGGATTCGAGGTCTTGGCCGTCGAGGCGGTAGCCCGTGCAGACTTTGATCTCGTCGAGGGCGTCGAGCACGTCGAGCTTGGTCAGGCCGACGGAGGAGAAGCCGTTGATCTCGGCGGCGTAGCGGGTGGCGAAGGCGTCGAACCAGCCGCAGCGGCGGGGCCGTCCCGTGGACGCGCCGTACTCGCGCCCGCGTTCGCGGATCAGTTGTCCTAAGGCTTCTTCCGCGCCGAGCATCTCGGTGGGGAACGGGCCTTCGCCGACGCGCGTCGTGTAGGTGCGGACGATGCCGAGCACGCCCGTGAAAAAGTGCGGCGCGAGGCCGGCCCCGACGGACGCGCCGCCGGCCGTCGTGCTCGAAGAGGTGACAAAGGGGTAGGTGCCGTGGTCCACGTCGAGCAGCGCGGCCTGCGCGCCTTCGAGCAGAATCGATCTGCCGTCGCGCGCGGCGCGGTTCAGAAAGTGGGCCGTGTCGGTGATAAAGGGCGCGAGTCGCTCGGCCAGCGGGGCCGTCTCGTCGAAGACTTCGTCGGCGCGCAGAGGTTGCCCGCCATAGGTGACGATGACGCGGTTGGCGTCTTCGAGGTTGCGCTCGATGCGTGCGCGCAACACGTCTGGGGCCACGGCGTCGGCGACGCGGATGCCGCGGCGTCCGGCTTTGTCCTCGTAGGCTGGACCGATGCCGCGCAAAGTGGTCCCGACGCGCTCGTTCCCCAAGCGCTCTTCGCTCGTGTGATCGAGGGCGCGGTGGTAGGGCAGGATGAGGTGCGCGCGCGAACTGACCTTGACCCGTTCGGGCGTCACTTCGATGCCTTGTTCGGCGAGGCGGTCGGCTTCGGCGAAGAAGGCTTTGGGATCGATGACCATCCCGTTGCCGAGCACGCAGGTCTTGCCCGCGTGGATGATCCCCGAAGGCAGCAGGTGCAGCACGAACGAGCGCTCGCCCACCTGCACCGAATGGCCCGCGTTGTGGCCGCCCTGAAAGCGCGCCACGATCTCGAAGCGCTCCGCCAGCAGATCGACGATCTTACCCTTACCCTCGTCGCCCCACTGCGCGCCGACGATGACGATGACTTTGCTCATAAACAGTAGTCAGTAGCCAGTAGTCAGTAGGAAAGCATCTGTCTTAATGCTGGCTACTGACTACTGATTACGCTAACTCGCTTTTTCCAATTTGACCGGGCGCTCGATGAAGTAGAAGCTGCACGTGCCGCGCACCTCTTCGAGGTCGCGTTGCTCGATGGGGAAGAGGCGACACTGGTTGGGCCGGTCCTCATAGATGCCGCAGGTGGTCGTGCCGTCCTCGTGCTTCTTCAGGAACGGACATTTGAAGAGAATCTCGCAACACGCGCCGCAGCGGTTGCACTCGCCGCGGCGGAGCGCGAGCGACTCGATCACTTCCTGCTTGCGGAAGTTGACGCTGACGAAGCGGCGGAGCTTGCCCTGTGCCTGTCGGGCGCGGAACTTCGCGTCCTCGACCGCGCGCAGCCGCTTCGCCGCCGCAAGCCGTTCTTCCAGCGCGCGGCGTTTGCCGTCGCCGCCCTTTTTCTTCTGGGCGCTACTACTGCTAGTGCGGCTGATCTTGGGCGAATGTTTCATCAAGTGTCGGATGTCGAATCAGAGCGAAGACTAATGCGGCGACGGCACGCGGCGCACAAAGAGAAGACGCGAGCGACGACGCCCCCATGGGCTGACACTCGCGTCTTCCACAGCATTAGGCGTTGGCCGCGCCGCTCGTCAGGTGCTTCTCGATCATCCGTGAGATGGCTTCCTTCGAGGTCGCGCCGACGACGCGCTCCTCCTCCTTGCCGCCCTTGAAGAGGATCAGCGTCGGGATGCCCTTGATGCCGTAGCGCTGCGAAACGCCCGGGTTCTCGTCCACGTTCAGCTTGACGACCTGTGCGTTGCCCGCATACTTCTCGGCCACTTGATCGACAATCGGGGCTAACATACGGCACGGCGCGCACCACGCCGCCCAGAAATCTACCAGCACCGGCTGGTTCGACTGCAGAACGTCCTTTTCAAAGTTGCTATCGCTTACATCTGAAACGTGCTCGCTCATGCGGGTAATTCTCCTTGAAATTTAATCATTGATCCGATGATTCATTGAATTAATGAACCAAGCTCTTCGTCTTTACCGGCGGCTCATGGCCTATGAAGCGCTCACGGCGCGGTAAAGCTCGACGTACCTGCGCGCGGCGGCTCGCCAAGAGTTGTCGGCGCGCATCCCGTTCGCCTGCACCTGCCGCCACACTTCGGGCTCGGCGTAGGCGTAAAGCGCTTCGTAAATGCTGCCGAGCAGCCCGCGCGCCGAGTATTCATAAAACTTGAAGCCGGTGCCGGCGCCGCGCGCACGGTCAAACTGTTCGACCGTATCGTCGAGCCCCCCCGTCGCCCGGACTACCGGGACGGTACCGTAGCGCATACTGTACATCTGGTTCAAGCCGCACGGTTCGTAGTGCGACGGCATCAGGAAAATGTCTGCGCCCGCTTCGATCTGGTGCGCGAGCGGTTCACCCGCGTAGCCCTTGTAAATCCCGACCCGGTGCGGCGCGTGGTTGCGTAGAGATTGCAGGAAGTCTTCGTACTCCTGCGCGCCCGCGCCGAGGGCGACGAAAAACGCGCCCGTCTCAAGCATCCCGCCCGCCGCGTCGCGAATCAGGTCGTAGCCTTTCTGCGCTACCAGCCGGGAGATGTTCGCGATGATGGGGCGCTCCGGCTCTTCCGGCAGATGAAAGCGGCGCAGCAGGTCGAGCTTACACTTGCGCTTGCCCGACAGGTCCGCGGCGTCGAAATTGGCGGCGAGGTGCGGATCGGTCGCCGGGTTCCACACGTCGTAGTCCACGCCGTTCGTGATGCCGACCAGCCGATCTCTCCGCATTCGCAAGAGCCAGTCGAGGCCGTAGCCCTGCTCGGGCGTCTGAATCTCGTCAGCGTAGCGGCGGCTGACGGTCGAAACCCACTCGCTCAGCATCAGCCCGGCTTTCAGCGACGACGCCACATTGTTCATCAAAAAAGCGTCGCGCACTTCGCCCCACGCGAAGCCGAGCCAGCCTAAATCGCTCGGGTCGAAAGCTCCTTGGTAAGCCAGATTGTGAATCGAAAAGAGCGTCCGTGTGCGTGCGTAGAAGTCGTCGAAGGTGCGGCGCGCGCGCAACTCCGCGACCGCAAAACCGCCGGGCCAGTCGTTGACGTGCAGCACGTCGGGCGGCGTCCCCAACCGCCGCAGCAGCGCGAGCGCCGCGCGGCTGAAGAAGGCGAAGCGCTCGTGATCGTCGCGGTAGCCGTAAATGCTCGGTCGAGCGAAATACTGCGGCGCGTCGATCAGAAACACGGGCGCGCCCGTCGCCTCGCTCAGCCACACACCGACGTGACGGTGGCCGCCGGCCCACTCCACTTCCAGCCTATCAATGATCCGTTCGCGCAGCAGGCCGCGGTCAGTCTTTTCGTAGAGCGGCATGAAGAGCGCCGCATCAACCTCGCCGCCGGCCTTGAGTGCCTTCGCCAGCGCGCTCGCCACGTCGCCCAATCCCCCGGTCTTGGCATAGGGGACCGCCTCCGATGTGAAGATCGCGACGCGCAACACTACCCACCCCTCGTCCCCTCAGCGGGGATCACAATCCTGCAATTTGGACTGGCAAAGCTAGGGGGTCATTCTACGGACTACGGGGGCGGGTGACAAGTGGCTGAAACAGTGACAGGTGACGGGTGACAAGATACAGATCGCTCTTACCTGTCACCCATCACCCGTCACCGCTGTTAGCTTTGCATCGAGGCGAGGAACTCGGCGTTCGACTTGGTCTTGCCGAGCCGTTCGAGCACGACTTCCATCTGCTCGACGGGAGAGAGCGGGTTCAAGACCCGGCGCATGACCCAGATGCGCGCGAGGTCTTCCTTGCTGATGAGCAATTCTTCCTTGCGCGTGCCGGAGCGCTGGATGTCGATGGCGGGGAACAGGCGCTTGTCCACGAGCCGGCGGTCAAGGTGGATTTCGCAGTTGCCGGTGCCCTTGAACTCTTCGAAGATCACGTCGTCCATGCGCGAGCCGGTGTCGATCAAGGCGGTCGAGATGATCGTCAGGCTGCCGCCCTCTTCGATGTTGCGCGCCGCGCCGAAGAAGCGCTTCGGGCGCTGGAGAGCGTTGGCATCGATACCACCGGAGAGGATCTTGCCTGAAGGCGGCACGACCGCGTTGTGCGCGCGCGCGAGGCGCGTCAAGCTATCGAGCAGGATCACGACGTCGCGCTTGTGCTCGACGAGGCGCTTGGCCTTTTCGATCACCATGTCGGCTACCTGCACGTGGCGCGTCGGCGGCTCGTCGAAGGTCGAAGAGATGACCTCGCCGTTGACCGAGCGCTGCATATCCGTGACTTCCTCGGGGCGCTCGTCAATGAGGAGTACGATGAGCGACACTTCGGGGTGGTTCTGCGTGATCGAATTGGCGATGGCTTGAAGCATCATCGTCTTGCCGGTGCGGGGCGGCGCGACGATGAGGCAGCGCTGGCCTTTACCGACCGGCGTGACGAGATCGATGACGCGCGCCACGAGATTGTCGGACTGCGTCTCCATCATCAGGCGCTCATCCGGGTAGAGCGGCGTCAGGTTGTCGAAGAAGACTTTCTCGCGCGCCTGATCGGGGGCCTCGAAGTTGATGGCCTCGACTTTGATCAGCGCGAAGTAGCGCTCGCCCTCTTTCGGCGGCCGAATCTGGCCCGAGACGGTGTCGCCGGTACGCAGATCGAACTTGCGGATCTGCGACGGCGAGACGTATATGTCGTCGGGGCCGGGCAGGTAGTTGTATTCAGGCGCGCGCAAGAAGCCGAATCCGTCGGGCAGCGTCTCAAGCACGCCCTCCGAGAAGATGAGGCCGCTCTTTTCCGTCTGCGCGGCGAGGATTTTGAAGACCAGTTCTTGCTTGCGCATCCCGGTCGCGCCGGGCACGTCGAGGTCTTTGGCGATCTGCGTCAACTTGGAGATCGACATCTCCTTGAGCGTCGCCAAGTTGAACAACTCGCCGCTGCCGGCGACGCTTTCGTACTCGCGTTCGAGCAGATCGTCGGGCGGGGTCTCGAGGGCGGCGGCGGAATTCTTCCCCCCGCCGATGGTACCGTTGGCGGCGCCGCCGCCGCCGGTACTGCTACTGCGTGTGCGTGGTGTGCGTTGTGACATCTCTTTTTCTCTACTGGCGACAGGGGGCGTGTGCGCCCGTGCCAAGTTCTCTCACCGAGTTGTGCTGAACTCGTGTCGTGTTGCTCGCCGCAGCGATCAAGTCACGCTTTCAGCCACGTTAAATGATTAAGGGAATATTGCCTCAGGTGCGCGGACGACGGTTCCTTCAGCGCAGGTATGGCGATGCCTCGACGGCGGTATTAAAGCGAGGTGATCGAGAAAACTTCTCCGGCTCGCGCAAACCCTCTTGAATGAACACGCAGGGCTGTCTGAAGCAACCGTTGGATGTTTCACCTCGCCCGCGTGTCGCCTCAGTTCGACTTTTGATTTTTCAAAAGGGGGATATGTGAGACGGTCAGAGCCTCTGTGATCGCGCGCCAGACTTGCTCGCGCCCGCGGCCCGTGACGGCCGAGTAAGCGATGAGCCCGATCGGCGGCCCCTCGGAGGGGGATGCGCCGAAGACTTTTTGCGCCAAGTCCGTGTTGCGTCGCAGTTCGTTGTGCGAGAGCTTGTCGGCCTTGGTCGCAATTACGACGCGCGGCTTGACGTAAACGTTCAGCCACTCGTGCAGTTGCATGTCCAATTTCGTGGGTTCGTGGCGCGAATCTACAATGTGAATTGATAGCACAAGCGTCTCGCGCTTGGCAAGGTAACTAGTAACTATTTCACCCCACGACTCGCGCACGTCGCGCGGGACGCGCGCGTAGCCGTAGCCCGGCAGATCCACAAAGTAGAAGCGCTCGTTAATCAAAAAATAGTTGAGCGACTGCGTCCGTCCCGGCGTCGAAGAGGTCCGCGCCAACCCTTTGACGCCGAGCAGGGAATTGATCAGGCTCGACTTGCCGACATTCGATCGGCCGAGGAAAGCTACCTCCGGCCGTCCGTCCCGCGGCCAGTCCGCTTCGGCGAACGCGCTCTTGACGAATGTGGCGCTGGTGACTTTCATGAGCACTGAGTACCGAGTATTGGCCCCGCGATGAGCTTCTTTTCGTCATGGCCTTTACCGCGGAATATGCAGCGCAGGCCGTTGATTGTTGATTCGGAAGGCATGGCGGTTTGGATGGGTCGCACAGGCAGGCAGAACTTTATACGGGTGGATGATGATCAAGAGCAGGCACGGACATCTTCTCGTGTTTACTTGCCGGGAACGCTGCTGTCGTTTGTTGTTAACGGGATTGAACTCTACAGGCGGGAGGGGAGAAAGACAAGGGATGATGGATGAGGGACGAATCGAACACAATTCGTCCCTCATCCATCATCGCATTATCAGTCGGCCATTGTCGGCGTGCCTTGTGCGGGCGGTTCGGTCGTCCAGAGCGGCGGTGCATCGGTGGCCCCGGCGTCGGTCGGGCACGCATCTTCGAGGGCCAGCGAGATGACTTCGTCAATCGTTTCGACGAAGTGGACGGACAGATCGGCGCGCACCTCTTCGGGCACTTCCGTTAAGTCCTTCTCGTTGTCCTTCGGCATGATGACGGTCGTGACGCCGACGCGGTGCGCCGCCAGCAGTTTCTCTTTGATGCCGCCGACGGGCAGCACCTTGCCGCGCAGCGTGATCTCGCCGGTCATCGCCACGTCGCGGCGGACGGGAGCGCGCATCAAGGCGGAGGCCATCGCGGTCGCGAGCGTGATGCCGGCCGAAGGGCCGTCTTTCGGAATCGCGCCCTCAGGAATGTGGACGTGCAGGTCGCGCTTGCGGATGTGTTCGAGACTCATCCCGAGTCGTTCGGCGCGCGCCTTGACGCAGGTCAGGGCGGCCT
>JBOGOY010000154.1:0-7469 GCA_050748185.1 Pyrinomonadaceae bacterium | reverse complement strand
TCTTCATGCTCCGGCAGATGCAGGCCGGCGGCAATAAGGCTCTTAGTTTCGGCAAGTCGCGCGCGAAGCTGCTGAACAACCAGCAGAAGCGCGTCACGTTCAAAGACGTGGCCGGCGTCGAAGAGGCCAAAGAGGAACTGCAGGAGATCATCGAATTTCTTAAGGAGCCGCAGAAGTTTCAGAAACTCGGCGGCCGCATCCCGAAGGGCGTCCTGATGATGGGGCCTCCGGGCACGGGCAAGACGCTTTTGGCGCGCGCCGTCGCGGGCGAAGCGAACGTTCCGTTCTTTTCGATTTCCGGTTCTGATTTCGTCGAGATGTTCGTCGGCGTCGGAGCCTCCCGCGTCCGCGACTTGTTCGAGCAGGGCAAGAAAAACGCGCCGTGCATCATCTTTATTGACGAGATCGACGCCGTCGGCCGGCACCGCGGCGCCGGATTAGGCGGCGGCCACGACGAGCGCGAGCAGACCCTGAACCAGTTACTCGTCGAGATGGACGGGTTCGAGTCGAATGACGGCGTGATCCTGATGGCCTCGACCAACCGCCCCGACGTGCTCGATCCGGCGCTGCTCCGGCCCGGCCGCTTTGATCGCCGCGTCGTCGTCTCGCGGCCCGACGTGCGCGGGCGCGAAGGCATCCTCAAAGTTCACACGCGCAAGATTCCGCTCGGCGAAGACGTGGACATCAGCGTCATCGCGCGCGGCACGCCGGGCTTCACCGGCGCGGACCTCGCCAACCTCGTCAACGAGGCGGCCTTGAACGCGGCGCGCTACAACAAGAAGATCGTGATGCAGACCGACTTCGAGTTGGCGAAGGACAAGGTGTTGATGGGCGCGGAACGCAAATCAATGGTCCTCACCAACGAGGAAAAGCGCGTCACGGCGTATCACGAGGCGGGCCACACGCTCGTCGGCTTGAAAGTCCCGAACGCCGATCCCGTGCATAAGGTGACGATCATCCCGCGCGGCATGGCGCTCGGTCTGACGCAGCAGTTGCCCGAAGGCGACCGCCACAATTACTCGAAGGAGTATCTCGTGGGCCAGATCGCCATCCTGATGGGCGGGCGCATCGCCGAAGAACTCTTCATGGGGAGCATCACCACGGGCGCGTCGAACGACATCGAGCGCGCGACCGAACTGGCCCGCGCGATGGTCTGTGAGTACGGCATGAGCCACCTCGGGCCGCTCACCTTCGGTAAGAAGGAGGAGCAGATTTTCCTCGGCCGCGAGATCGCGCAGCACCGAGATTTTTCCGAGGACACCGCGATCAAGATCGATCAGGAAGTGAAGCGCATCATCTCCGAGCAGTACGACCGCGCAACACAGATCATCACCGAGAACCGCGAGACAATGGTGCGGCTCTCCGAAACGCTGCTCGAACGCGAGACGCTCGACGGCGTGCAGATCCGCCGCATCGTCGCGGGCCTCCCGCTCGAAGAAGACGCGCCGCCCGCTCCTAAAGACGATGAAGGTCGTCCGCAACTTAAAGAGCCGTCGGTCAACAATCCGCTCAAGCCGATTCTGCCGCCGATCACCGGCAGTAACCCGGCGACGGCATAAGGCCGAGGGGAAAAGGTGAAATGGGTCACAGGGGAAGAGGCTAAAACCTCTTCCCCTTTTGCTTTTGGGACAATCTGTTTGCGGTGTGCGCGTTCGAGCGTTTCGTCGGCTTTCAAATTAAAGGGCGAGTTGTCTGCGCGTTACCGGGGCGCGAGGTCGTTGCCTGCAAGCTCGCTCAAGCGAGCTAACCCGCATTCGCTTCCACTCGCCGCGCTGTGAGAGCGTGCGCCGCTGTTCGCGCCTGTCGGCGTTCAGGGCAGGCGACAGCCTCGCGCTCCCAGCGGCCCCTGCCCCTGTTTACAGACAATGCGGCACCATTGTAAATTCTTCCGGCCCACAAGCGGCGCAAGACCTGACCGGCTTGCCATCCGTCACCCGTGAATGTCCGTAGTTCCCCGTCAGAGGTCCACATGAGAATCAAATCCCTGCTTCCCCTGCTCGTCGTCTCTCTCTTCGTCACGTCCGCGCTGCTCGTCCCCACGGCCCGCACGCAGCAGCCGCGCCGCGGGTTGGGCACGGGGCAAGCGTCACCGGCAGTGGCGGCAAGCGCCGGCCGCTTCTACGCGCTCGTCATTGGCAACGACGCTTTACGCAGCGCTGCCAAAGTTAAAGACGGCCGTGGCCGATGCGCGAGCCGTGGATGCGCTGTTGAAAGAGGTCTACGGCTTTCAGACGAAACTTTTGTTGAATGCGACGCGCAGTCAGATCGTCTCGGCGCTGTCGGCTTACCGGCGCGAGTTGGGGCCGGAGGCGAATCTGTTGATCTACTACGCGGGTCACGGCATCAACGACAAGGAAGCGGAGAAGGCTTACTGGCTGCCGGTGAATGCCGAGCGCGACGACAGCGCCAACTGGATCATCGCCGACGAGATCACGACGGGCATCCGCGTCATTCCGGCCAAGCACGTCCTCGTCGTCTCGGACAGTTGCTATTCGGGGACGCTGACCAGAGGGTTGGGCGAGGCGTTGCCGCCGCCGAATGCGCGCGAGCAGTTTTTACAACGGATGGCGGCGGGGCGCTCGCGGACGTTGATGGCATCGGGCGGAGATGAGCCGGTGGCTGATGGCGGCGGAGGCGGACAGCCTTCGGTCTTTGCCAACGCTTTGCTGCGCGGGCTGCGAGAGATTGACAAGGACAAGTTCACGGCGGCCGAGTTGTTTCGTCATCACGTCGAAGACCCGGTGGCGGGGCGTGCGAATCAGACGCCGGAATATAACCCTTTGCGGAATTCCGGGCACGAAAGCGGCGACTTTATCTTCATCCGCATCAGGACGGGGGGCGGAGGACGGACAGAGGTGACGGTAACAGCACCCGCGGCGAGCGGCCCGGCGGCAGCAACGGCGGTCGATCCGGCGGCGATAGAGTTGAGTTTCTGGGAGAGCATCAAGAACAGCGCGGATGCAGAGGACTTCAAAAGACTATCTAGCGAAGTATCCGAACGGGCAGTTCGCGGGGCTGGCGCAGCGGCGTGTAGCAGTATTGACGTCAACCAAGAACGAGCCGCCAGTTAAAGTCACACCGAACAGCGACGCTGACAAGGGCCAGCTTGGCATTCGGATCGAGCCGCTGACGCCGGAACTCGCGGCGCAGTTAAAACTGCGGAGCGGCACGCAAGGCGTCGTCGTGCAGGAAGTCGATCCGGAAGGCCCCGCCGCCGAAGCCGGCATTCAGTAGGGCGACCTGATCGAGCAAGTCAACCGCGAGAGCGTCCGCTCGGCGGCAGACGTGAGCAACGCGCTAGGGCGTTCGGGCAATCGCCCTGTCCTCCTGCTCGTCAACCGCCGCAACAACATGAGCTTCTATTCCGTGCGCCCGCGCGTGTAAACTGAGAATAGCTTTCAGCCTTCAGCTTTGTGCAACTGAAGTTGTGGCAGGAACGGGCTGGGCAATCACTACGGCGATGCGGTTTTCGCGTCGTGGCGTCCCGCGCGGTCGTAGCCTTTACTGTTCTGAAGGCGCGCGAATACAAAATAGGGGGACACGCTATGTCCAGCAATTTGATTGTCGAAGATGGCGGCAAGATCAGCTTGCCCGAAGAAGTGCGCGACCATTACGGTCTGACGCCGGACACACCGCTCCGCCTCGTCGAGACGCGCGGCGGCATTCTGCTCGTCCCGCTCACGCACGAGCCGATGAGTGAGAGCTTGGCGCGAGAGCTTGACGAGTGGCAATCACTCGGCGCGGCCAGCCTTGAGATGTTTCCTTACGAGGAGACCGAAGCGTGAACGTTGGTGACGTGTGCTGGGTGGAACTTCAGCCACGCGGCGGCCACGCCCAAGCCGGGCGCAGGCCCGCGATTATCATGCAGGCTGATGCCCGTGCCGCCGGCCTGCCCACCGTGTTGCTCATCCCTCTTACGACGCAAATGGATGCCCTCCGCTTCCCCGGCACGGTGCTGATTGAGGCCGATGCCCAAAACAATCTGCGCCGCTCTTCCGTCGCGCTCGTTTTTCAAATGACAGCCGTTGACCATCGCTTCATTGCGAATCGCCTCGGGAAAGTTGCCGAAACAAAGCTTCAACAAATCTGGACGGCGCTTGATGAGTTGACGGGCCGCACTTGATCACGCGGCAGTCATCGCTTTCGGTTTTCGCGTCGTCGCGGTTGCGCGGTTGTAGCCTTTACTGTTTTGAAGGCGCGCGAATGCGCGCCAGCCTCTCAAGCCATCACGCCTCGCTGATCTGATGAAAGACTTGCTCCACGAAATCTCACGAAACAGCACGAAGCAAGATAAAGCCGCCTCACGGCTTTGATTCGCGGTTTTCGTTTCGTGTCCTTTCGTGTGAGTTCGTGGATTATCTTCCGTCATCATCTCCTCACAACCCGGAGCCATCAATCGTGGTTGAGTTGATCCTGAAAGACGAGGTCTATGCAGTGGTCGGCGCGGCGATGGAAGTTTACTGGCAACTCGGTCCGGGTTTCCTTGAGCCGGTCTATCAGGAAGCCTTCGAGATCGAACTCCGCCGCCGGCAGATTCCCTTCGCGGCGCAGAAACATCTCGTCATCCATTACAAAGGCCAACCACTCACTAAAACCTACTTGGCCGATGCAGCCTGCTACAGTCAGATCATCGTCGAATTAAAAGCCCTCGACCGCCTCTCGAATATTGAGATGGCGCAACTGCTGAACTACCTTGAAGGCGGCCGATATGCACATCGGCCTGATTTTCAACTTCGGCAGTCGGGGCGCTCTTGAGTGGAAGCGTTTGGTGTTGTGATTCACACGCCGCACCCGAAAATAGAAAAGCCGGCGCGCCGGATGTTATGATGGCGGCGGAGGGCGATGGCAATGAGCGAAGAAGAGATGCAGCGCAAGATGGAGTTCATCATCAACCACCAAGCGCAGTTCGTGACGGACATTCAGAAGGTAAGTGAGGCTCAGGGCAAGTTAACCGACGCGATGCTCGGCGTGGTTGGGATGATCGGCAAGTTGACGGAAGCGCAGGCGCGGACCGACGCGAAACTCGTTGAGTTGGCCGAAGCACAGCAACGCACCGACGCGCAACTGGCCGAGACGAATGCACAGCTTGCGGAAACTAATGAGCGGCTCAACATCTTCATCAACGTTGTCGAACGCTACATCAGCGAACGCCGCAACGGAGCAAAGCAAAACGAGCCGGGCAATGAGAACAATCCGCCAGCCCCGTTAAACTGAACCACAGGGAAACGTCACGGAAATCTCTACCCGCAGATCATCGCCTTCGCCAAACATCCTCTACGCCGCCGCTGCTCGATCCCCACGCGGCAAGCGTTTCCGCGACAATCCAACTCCCAAAGGCTGAGGTCAAAATAATTTCACCGATGTCGCCACAGTGAACACCGAGGGCACAGAGAAGATGGTCCTTTTGCTCGCACCCTTGCTGCTTGCTCCTCTGTGATCTCTGTGGCTCAGTTGTTTTATGTTCATACCTTAATCCTGATGAACTTGATCCGCGAATGGAAACTCGCCCGCCGGTCGCTGCCCATTAATGGGGGGCGCACGCTCGTGATGGGCATCCTCAACGTCACGCCGGATAGCTTTAGTGACGGCGGGCAGTTTGATGTCTTAGAGCGGGCCGTCGCGCGCGCCGAGGAGATGCTCGAAGAGGGCGCGGACATCTTGGACGTGGGCGGCGAGTCCACGAGGCCGGGCAGCGAGCCGGTATCGGCAGACGACGAAATCGGTCGCGTCGCGCCGGTCATTGAAAGGTTGAAAGCGAAAATTCCGAACGTGTTGATTTCGGTTGATACGACGAAATCCGAAGTCGCCCGTGCAGCACTCGACGCCGGGGCCGAGATCGTCAACGACATCTCCGCGCTGCGTTTTGATTTTCGCGTCGCGGACGAAGCCGCACGCTGCGGGGCGGGTCTCGTCCTGATGCACTCGCGCGGCACGCCCGCAACAATGCACCGCCTGCCACCCGTCGCCGACATCATGTCAGAGGTGACGCACAGCCTACGCCGCAGCATCGCGATGGCCGAGCGGCGCGGCGTCGCGCGCGAAGCAATTGCCGTCGATCCCGGCATCGGTTTCGGCAAGAGCTTTGAACAGAATCTCGAACTGCTCGCCAAACTAAACCAACTCGTCGGTGAGTTTCCCTGTTTCCCTATGCTCGTCGGCACGTCGCGCAAGTCTTTCATCGGTCGCCTGCTGGGTGATGCGCCCGTCGAGCGACGTTTGCACGGCACACTGGCGACCGTCGCGGCAGCGATCCTTCATGGAGCCGACATCGTGCGCGTCCACGACGTGCGCGCTGCTGTGGAAACCGCGCGCGTGGCCGACGCGATCAGGGCGGCGGGTGACAGGCCGCAAGCGACGGGATAAAATCTTGCGGTCATCGATAACGTGCCGGCTTCAGGAGTGATTAACCGCATGAGAGTTGGAAAGATGTGCCGCCTGTTGGCTTTGGTTGCCGTGCTCGCCTGCGTTTCCGGCTTCGCCGAGTGCTACAAGCCGGTGACGAAGACGGGATTGCCGGCGCGCATCAAGACGGTGGCGGTGCCGGCGTTCGAGGTGCAGGGGACGGCGTTGCGCTACAAACTGGGCGAGCGGTTCACCGAGGCGGTGAGCCGCGAAGTGATCCGGCGCGGGCGTGGCTTGCGCGTGCAGAGCGGGCGCGAAGGGGCGGACGCCGTGGTGGACGGCGTGATCCGGGGTTTTAGTTTCGCCGGGGTGCTGCTGGACGAGCAGGGCCGCGCGCGCATCTTCGAGGTGACGATCGTCGGCGCGGTGACGATCAGGGACCAAACCGAGAACCGCGTTTTGTACGACAACCAGAATTACGTCTATCGCGGCGAGTTCGAATTTACGAACGACCCGCGCACCTTCTTTAATGAGGAAGACCCGGCCGTGCAGCGCCTCGCGCGCAGCTTCGCCGAAAGTCTCGTCTCCACGCTTGTCAATGGCCTCGGCGTCAACGAAAAGTAAATGAGCCAGCTCTCGCGCGAAGACCTCCGGCGCGCTCTCAAAGACAAACGGATCGAGCCGCTTTATTTGCTCTACGGCGCGGAAGATTATCTGCGCGACGCCGCCGCGCGCCTCGTCGTCGAGACCGCTTTGAGCGGCGCGTCTCTGCGCGAGTTTAACGAGTCGAGCTTCAGCCTCTCCTCGGTAGATGTGCAGCAGGCTCTGGCCGCCGCCGAGCAGTTGCCGATGATGGCCGGACGGCGCGTGGTGAAAATCACGGATTTCGGCAAACTGCGCGAGGCGGACGAGGAGGCGCTGATGCGTTACCTTGCGCGCCCGGTCGAAACCTCGGTCGTCGTTTTCGTCGCCGACGATCTGGACAAGCGGCGCAAGCTGAGCAAGGCGTTGATGGACGCTTGCGCGAGCGTCGAGTTCGCGCCACTTGCAGACAAAGAGTTGGCTGCGTGGGCACGGGATCGTTTGAAGAGATTAAAAGCGGAGGCGGACGAACGGACGCTCTCGCA
>JBOGOY010000153.1:0-7485 GCA_050748185.1 Pyrinomonadaceae bacterium | reverse complement strand
TTCCGGGTGCGTCGAGAGGGCACCGATGATCAGCAGGACGACACGCTCGGGGCGGCGCAGAAAGCCGACGTCGCACTTCGGGATCAGGCTCTCGGCGCGCGCGCTGGTGTAACTGACGAGCACCGAGCCCATCAATCCGGCCCCGGCGAGGAAGACGTTTAAGGTCGAGTGAAACTCTGTGTCGCGCGCGTAGAAGACCATCAAGCCGACGAACGCAACCATGTCCGAGAGACGATCGAGCGACGAATCGAGGAAGCCGCCAAAGCGCGTCACGCGCCCCGAGAGGCGGGCCACCTGACCGTCGAGCATGTCAAAGAGGTTAGCGACGACGAGCACCACGCCCGCCCAGAAGAAATGGCCGAAGCCGAAGAGCACGCCCGACAGGACGTTGATCGCGACGCCGATCAACGTCAGCAGGTTCGGGCTAATGTGCCCCTGCGCCAAGCCGCGCACCATCGCGTTGATGATCCGCTGCGCGCCGCGCCCGATACTTGCCCCGAACAACTCTTTGGTCCCTCTAAGTTTAGCCTGCACAAGGCGGGCGCTGATGTGTCCCTTCGGCCCGCCAGATTAAGTATTACATCATAGGGACGCGCCGAAGTAGTTGTCAAGAAAGTCTTTGGGCGCGGCGTCGGGCAGCAGTAGCCTTGGATTAAACCAAAAGGGTCGTGTCTCAGATTTTATGCTGACCGCAATTCGAGCCATATAAATCGAGGCTTTCACCAACCTCAGCATAAATTGTGAGACACCACCAAACAATCTTCTTTCATTCATCCCTCATCCCTCCGCCCTCATCCCTGAAGATAGTGCGGCAGGTGAGAGTCGAACTCACAACAGCCGGTTTTTAAGACCGGCGCGTCTGCCTGTTTGCGCCACTGCCGCTTTGAAAAGGTTGGTGCTGGAGGCGGGAGGACTCTCACCCGCAGTGAGACTTTCAGTCAACTGGCATCTCAGACCTGCGCGTTTACCCTTTACGCTACTCCAGCCTGATGTTTGGTCCCAACGGAGAGATTCGAACTCTCAACCTCTCGGTTCTGAGCCGGGTGCCTCTGCCGAATTGGGCCACGTTGGGAAAGAAAACTCCGGGAGAAGGACTCGAACCTTCATCAGCAATTTCAAAGACTGCCGTCCTGCCCGCTTAGACGATCCCGGAACGAATGAACCCGGCACGACTCGAACGTGCGACCTCAAGCTTCGCCAGCTTGCGCTCTCGATCCGCTGAGCTACGGGTCCAAGAGAAAGGCGAAGGGCGAAAGGGGAAAGGCGAAAGCCGGCCGGGGCTGTCCGCCGCTCACCTGTCACCGTTCATCCGTTACTTCCAGCATGCATCAGGGAGGATTCGAACCTCCACGCCCGAAGGCCACAGCTTTACAGACTGCTACCACGCCAGTTTGGTGTCTGATGCCGATAAAGTGCGAACATGCAAAATGAATCCGGGTGTGTTAAAAAAAGTCGAGGGCGGCCCGCAGCAGTGGCGACCGCTGGACACACTTCGGCGCACACTTCTTCAGAGGGGTGGCACGGCCTGCTTCGGACTCTCGCAAAGCACGTCAGGCCGCGTCACCCGTGAGAAGACGGCTCGCGGCCGCCCCCAACATTGACAAGGCACTTCGATTGTCAAATAACACAAAG
Organism: Pyrinomonadaceae bacterium; assembly: GCA_050748185.1. GTDB lineage: Bacteria > Acidobacteriota > Blastocatellia > Pyrinomonadales > Pyrinomonadaceae > JACCRA01. The sequence goes on along the minus strand of JBOGOY010000153.1, from coordinate 5,853 downwards.
AGCGGGCTTGACAGCTTCGACAAGGGAAGCCTCGGCCCGCTCCGACAATCCTCTATAAACTATTTTAGTTTTGAGATTTGGGGAGCGGGAGCCGCTCCCGCTACGCTAAGAATTCTGGCTGTGACGGCGATCCGAAAACCCGAGGGTTTCAATCGTGACCCGTTGTCCGGGCATCTCTTCGCCGCCAAGATAATTGGCTAACGAACCGAGACTCCGGACAGAGGCTGGGACCATCGCGCCCTTGAGCGCGACGCCGGCACACAACTGACGGGCTGACGCCTGAGCGCCGCCGCCGGTGTGTTTTCTGTTGCTGGTCTCGTTCGTCAACATTGAAGTTGGCTGATCCTCTCTCATCTGCCGCATCGCTTGCTCGCGCGCGGGACGCATTGTATAAGGCAGGGCCGCGTTTGCTGTCAAGCACTTTTTTCGCGTCGCAGGTGTTGATGCCTAACGTTGGTCCCCTCGTTGCCCGCGCGCGGCCGACACCGTGCATCTTTCCCTTCGCGGCCGGCAAGCATCTCCCTGACGCGCTGGCGCGCGCGGAGGTTTCTGCTATCTTATTCGGGAAAGATGAAACGCGCGGCTGGTGGGGTTTGAGGTTGCAATGGCAGAGAGGGATTTCGAGACAGACGAGGTAGTCATCGCCGAGAGCAAGACGCGGCTCAAGGAGCCGCCGCTCTTCAAAGTGCTCTTGCACAACGACGACTTCACGACGATGGAGTTCGTCGTCTTCGTCCTGCAAACCATCTTTCATAAATCCGAGGCCGAGGCGGTCACGGTCATGTTGCAGGTCCATATCGAGGGCGTCGGCGTGGCCGGCATCTACACCTACGAGATCGCCGAGACGAAGGCGCAGGAGGTGTCGGAACTGGCGCAAGCGCACGAGTTCCCGCTGCTCTGCACGATTGAAGAAGATTGATCCATTGATTCATCGGTTCATTGAATCAATGGATCAATGAACCGATGAATCAATTCTGGCAATGATTACGAAGGAATTACAGGCCACTTTAAGCGCCGCCGTTAATGAGGCCATGCGGCGGCGGCACGAGTACGTCACGCTGGAGCACCTGTTGTACGCGCTGCTGGCCGACCGCCGGGCGGGTGAAGTCATCCGCCACGCGGGCGGCGACGTGGACAAACTCAAGCGCGAGCTTGAGCGGTTCTTCGATGATCGGATCGAGTCGCACGACGACGACGGCCCGGCCGAACTGCCCGCGCAGACGCAGATGTTTCAGCGCGTGTTGCAGTACGCGCTGTTGCAGGCCGAGGGCAGCGGTCAGCCGGAGGTGGACGGCGGCAACGTCCTCGCCGCGCTCTTCCAAGCCGACCGCTCGCACGCCGTCTATCTTTTGAAGCAGCAGGGCGTGACGCGGCTCGACGTGCTCAACTATCTCGCGCATGGCATCTCGAAACTCGACCCCGCGCCCGAGCCGACGTTCGGCGCGGAGGGCGAAGACGAAGAGCCGGGCGCGTCGCCGCCGCCGCCGCAGGGCGGGCGCGATCCGCTCGCGGAGTACACCGTCGATCTGGTGGCGCGCGCCAGAGCCGGCCTCATCGATCCGCTCATCGGCCGCAAGACCGAACTCGATCGCACGATTCAGATCCTCTGCCGTCGCCGCAAGAACAACCCGATCTACGTCGGCGAGCCGGGCGTCGGCAAGACCGCGATCGCCGAGGGGCTGGCGCTGAAGATTCACTTGGGTGAAGTGCCGGAGGTGCTGCGCGAAGCGAAAATCTACGCGCTCGACATGGGCGCGGTGCTCGCGGGGACCAAGTACCGGGGCGAATTCGAACAGCGCTTCAAGGCGATCGTCAACGCCTTAGTCAAGCACCCGGACGCGATCCTGTTCATCGACGAGATTCACACCATCGTCGGCGCGGGCGCGGTGTCGGGCGGCTCGATGGACGCCTCGAACATCATCAAGCCCGCGCTCGCCACGGGTCAGATGCGCTGCATCGGCTCGACCACCTACAGCGAATACAAGGCGGCGTTCGACCGCGACCGCGCGCTCGCGCGCCGCTTTCAAAAGATCGAGGTCGGCGAGACGAGCGTCGCGGAGACAATCGAAATTCTGCACGGCTTAAAGAGTTACTACGAAGAACACCACGGAGTCAGTTACACGCCCGAGGCTCTGCGCGTCGCGGCTGAACTGTCGGCCAAGTACCTGCATGACCGGTACCTTCCCGACAAAGCGATCGACGTGATGGACGAAGCGGGCGCGGCGGTGAAACTGTTGCCGAAAGAGGAGCGGCCACAGACGATCGATGTCACAGAGGTCGAGACGGTCGTCGCGCGCATGGCGAAGATTCCGCCGAAGACTGTGGTCAGTACCGAAAAGGATCGCTTAAAGAATCTGGAAGGAGAACTGAAGCGCGTCATCTACGGGCAGGATCACGCCGTCGAGCAGGTCGTCCGCGCGATCAAGCTGTCGCGGGCGGGATTGGGCCACCCTGATAAGCCGGTCGGCTCGTTCCTCTTCTCCGGCCCGACGGGCGTCGGCAAGACGGAACTCGCGAAACAACTCGCGGTCACGCTCGGCGTCGCCTTCCTTCGCTTCGACATGAGCGAGTACGCCGAGCCGCACACGGTTTCGCGTCTGATCGGCGCGCCGCCCGGTTACGTCGGGTTCGATCAGGGCGGGTTGCTGACCGACGCGGTGTTGAAGACGCCTTACGCCGTGCTCGTCCTCGACGAGATCGAGAAGGCGCACCCGAACCTCTTCAACATCCTATTGCAGGTGATGGACCACGCCACGCTGACCGACAACAACGGCAAGAAGGCAGATTTCCGCAACGTCATCCTGATCATGACGACCAACGCGGGAGCGAGAGATTTAGTCGAAGGCGGCATCGGCTTTCAGAAACTCGGCGAGGGGCGCGGCAAGGGGCGCGGCGCGATCGAGCGCACCTTCAGCCCCGAGTTTCGCAACCGTCTGGACGCATGGATCGCCTTCGAGTCGCTGAGCTTCGAGGTGATCGAGCGCGTCGTAGACAAGTTCATCAAAGAGTTGAACACGCAACTGGCCGAGCGCGAGATGACCGTCAAACTCACCGAGGCCGCGCGCGCGTGGCTCGCCCGCCACGGCTTTGACCGCCAATACGGCGCGCGGCCGATGGCGCGGCTCATCCAACAGAAGATCAAAGAGCCGCTGGCCGAGCGCCTGCTGTTCGACGAAGCGACGCAGAGCGGAGACGTGTGGGTTGACGAAAAAGACGATGAACTGAAACTGAGCCTCGCATGAGGAGTGAGGGTTAAGCCACAGAGGTCACAAGCTGGGCAAATGATGAGTGCGAAATGATGAATGATAAATGACAGGCAAGTGGCTTTTCATTCATCGTTCATCATTTCGCACTCATTATTCTTTTGCGCCCTCTGTGGCAAATTATTTGGTTCGGATGTAGATGTGGGGCCAGACGCACCAACTGATTAGGTTTCCCGATCCGCGTAACGCCCACCACGACATCATCGTCGTCGGGGGCGCGTTGAACGCGGCGAACCTCGTGCGCGCGTACCGGCGGGGCATCTTCCCGTGGCCGGTCGAGGGCTGGCCGCTGACTTGGTTCTGCCCCGCAGAGCGCGCGATTCTGGATTTCAAGGATTTGCACGTCCCACGCACTCTCAGGCAGGCGGCCCGGCGCACGCCGTTTCGCTTCACCATCGATCAGGACTTTCCCGCCGTCATCCGCCACTGCGCGGAAGCGAAACGCCAGCACGAGACGGGGACGTGGATCACGCCACAAATGATCCATGCTTACACGGAACTGCACCGGCTGGGCCACGCGCACAGCGTCGAAGCGTGGGAAGGGGACCGGCTGGTGGGCGGGCTCTACGGCGTGGACGCCGGCGGCGCGTTCGCGGGTGAGAGCATGTTCTACCTGCGGCCTGATGCGTCGAAACTCGCGCTGCTGTACCTCGTCGAGCGCCTGCGGGCGCGAGCCGCAAAGTGGCTCGACATTCAGGTCTTGACGCCGCACATGGAGGCGCTCGGTGCGAAAGCAATTCCGCGCGAAGAGTTCCTCGACCGGCTGGCCGCGACGCGGGCGCGCGGTCTGAATTTGTTCGGGGACGCCGACTAAATCGAAACTCAAGAGGTTGGCACACGATGCCAGAACCGGTTTCACGCCAAGCACGCCAAGCACGCCAAGCACAAGGCGTTCTTCGCGCCCTTTGCGGCTCGGCGTGAAATTCCTTCTGCCCCACACTCATCTGCTTTGATTTAGAGTTTAGGTCACGCCATCCTTTGCCGCACTCCGCTCATGAGCCCGTCTTAACCCCGACTCTGCTTTACCCTCCCCCGCTAAACTCGCTCAACACTCACATAAACGTCTGCGACTTGCCCCGCCCACACGCGGGCAAGGTAAGTGGAGGTTTGTGCCACACTCAGGCGACGTTTCTCCGCAGAACCGCGACACTTTCAAGAAAACTTTAGCCCAGAAAGTATCCCATCCGCCACACAAGGCAGAGAGTGACAAAGCGCGTCGCAAGCGCCTGTTTCGGGGACGAAGGTCGGACCCCGAACGGGCTAATCCGGGTGCGACCGCAGCGGCCACTGGGAGTCGGCGTCAATCCACGGCGGCGCATCTGGCTCCTGTCACTTGTCACCTGTCACTCTTGAGTTCTTGGATAAGGAGACCAACATGGCACTTTTCGGAAGTAAGGAAACGAATGAGGCGCAGGGGGTGACGCTCGCGCGGGCGCAGGCCGTGGTCGAAGCGGCGCGCCAGCAGGCCGACAAGATCGGCGTCCAGATGAACATCGCCGTCGTGGACGCGGGCAACAACCTGACGGCGTTCGCGCGCATGGACGGGGCGTGGCTCGGCAGTATCGACATCGCGCAGAACAAGGCCTACACCGCCCGCGCCTTCGATATGGAGACGAAGACGCTCGGCAAGGCGTCGCAGCCGGGCGAGCCTTTGTTCGGCATCCACGCGAGCAACGGCGGGAAGATCATCATTTTCGCGGGCGGCATCCCGCTCAAAGACGGTAGCACGGTCGTCGGCGCAATCGGCGTCAGCGGCGGCACGGTCGAGCAGGATCAGGAGGTCGCGGAGGCGGGCGCGGCGGCCTTCTAAGGAATTGATTCGCGGCGGGAGGTAGAGGCAGATGAGCGAGCAGAAATCGCGGCGCGATTTTATCCGGCAGACGAGCGCGGGCGCGGCGGCGCTGGCGGCGGGAGGGTTGCTTGCCCGGCAGAGCGTGGCGGCGCAGGCCGGCGGCTCCAACGCCCTGACGGCGTGCAGGCTTCCGCACCGTATCCCCTGATTGAACCACTACCCGGAAATGAAAGATGAAACCGGCTAATAACGCGCCCGAAGGCATGAGTCCGCGCCGCGCCTTCGGCAATTGATGATCGCGCGTGGCCGGCACAGGCAATAAGCAGGAAGGAAAACAATGGGTCTCATCAAGGACGCCGTCATGGCGCTGACTGGCGGGGCGGGTAGCACGCCAGTCGGCACAATTCACGTCGTCGATCCCAGCCCGCTCAACTGGCTCTACATCACTTATAACACCGTCGAGGAACTCATCCGCGTGAGCGCGGACGGGGCTATCGAGCCGGCGGCGATGAAAAGTTATTCATGGGCGGACGAGCGCACGCTCGAAGTCACGGTGCGCGAAGAGAACCGCTTCCCCGATGGCGAGTTGCTGACCGCGCACACCGTCAAGCGCAGCTTCGACGAGATGATGAAGTGGAAGTCACCGCACCCGCCGGGGACGTTCTTCAACATCGATCCGCGGACGCGCCTCGAAGTCGTGGACGACTACACGGTGCGGTTCCATTTGCCGGAGCCGGACGGCCTCGCGCTCGGAAAATTGCGCGCAATGCACGTCATGAACACGCGGTTCTGGGACAC
>JBOGOY010000152.1:0-7508 GCA_050748185.1 Pyrinomonadaceae bacterium | reverse complement strand
GACTAACTTCTCGACCGGTGCGGCGGCGACGTGTAGCGTCTCCGGGCAGACTGTGACGTGCGCCATCGGAGCGATCACCAGCGGCGGCGGCTTCGATTATTCGATCGTCGCGCGGCCACCAGCGACGGCAGGTGAGGTCACGGCCAGCGTCAGCATCAGCGGCGCGGAGCCGGACCCGAACACCGCCAACAACGCCGCGACGGAGCAAACCAGCGTGACGCGTGCGGCGAGCGATCTCCGAATCGAAAATCTGTCGGCGTCGCCCAACCCGGTGACGCTTAATACCGGACAGACCGTCACCTACAGCGCGAGTATTTTTAACTCCGGCCCATCGGCGGCGAGCGGCGTGGTGATTACCGACACCCTGCCGGCGGGCGTGACGTTCATCTCGGCGAGCTCCTCGCAAGGCACCTGCTCGCGCTCCGGCAACACGGTGACGTGCAACGTCGGGACCGTCGGCGTCAGCGGTCGAGTCTCTGTGACGCTGTTAACGCTGCCTAATACGTTCGGCGACCTCACTAATTCGGTGAGCGTCACGAGCAGCGAGCCTGATTCCAACACGGCGAACAATTCCAGCTCGATCGTCACGACCGTTAATGGTCGGCCTTCGATTAACGGGCGCATTGCCGAAGCCAACGGCAACGGCGTGGGCGGCGTCACCGTCACCCTGAGCGGCCCCGTCTCCAGAGTGATTCAGACCAATCCGGACGGGACTTACTTCTTCCCGAACCTGACGCCCGGCGGCGATTACACCGTGATCCCGACAAGCACGAATTTCACTTTCATCCCGGTGCGCGCCGACTTCCCGAATCTCAATTCAAACCCGCGCGCCGACTTCCTCGCCACGCCGCAGCCCAGTCCGACGCCGACGCCCGCGCCGAGCGACGACTTCAGCGGCAATCAGCGCGACCCGGAAAGGTTTAACCTCGGCACTCTCACCCAGCCAGAGGGCGCGTTCGACCCGCAGGTTCCGGTAGTCCAACGCAACGGCCAACTGCAAATCACACCGCGCGCAGGCGTGAGCAACAGCTTCAACGGCTATGTCACCGTCCGCGCCTTCGACCTGACCGGCGGCACCGCGGGCGTCGAAGTCCCGCAGGTGGCGACCGGCGGCGCGCAGTCCGTCTTCGGCGTCGGCAGCGACAGCGATAACTTTTATCGCTTCGTCGTCGGCATGAGCAGCAATCTAGTTCCCGCCGGGGCCGCCAAGCAGTCGCTCGACCGAGTCGGCCCCAACGAGGCCGCGATGCAAGTGCTGGTCTTCCAAGTCAAGATTAACGGAGTGGTGACACAACAAGTGATTCCTTATGACATGGCGCAGCACCGCTATTGGCGCTTCCGCCACGAGGCGGCAGTCAACTCGATCCTCTTTGAAACGAGCCCGGACAACGTGGCTTTCACCGAACGCCACCGCGTCGCCTTGCAAAAGGGAGTGTCGGCTTTGGCCGCCGAACTGAGCGCCGGCACGGCGACGCCGACCAACAGCGGCGGCACGACGGCCTTCGATAACTTCTCGGTCGTGACCAGTTCGATGATGCAATTCAGCGCCGCGACTTTCAACGTCGGCGAAACTGACGGGCGTGCCACCATTACCGTGACCCGCACCGGCAACATCTCCGGGGCGGCGACGATCAGCTATGCGACCGTCGATAATCCGGCGGCGATTCGTTGCGACGATACAACGACGCTGCCGGGCGTCGCCTTCGCACGCTGCGATTACACCACCTCGGTTGACACGCTCTCCTTCGCCGCCAATGAGACGACGAAGACTTTCGCCATCTCGATCATCGACGATTCTTTCTTTGAAGGACCGGAAACGTTTCAATTGGTGTTGAGCAATCCGGCAAGCGGTGCTGTCGGTGCTCAGGGCACCGCTACGGTAGCGATCACGGATAATGATTCAAGCGGAGACGTGCCGAATCCGATTTACGCCTCGCGCGAGTTCTTCGTCCGCCAGCAGTATCTCGACTTCCTGTCGCGCGAGCCCGAAACAGACGGCTTCCAGTCGTGGCTGCGGGTGCTCAGTAACTGCCCCAATGTTGACGCTCCGCCGGAGAGTCCTGCGATGTTTAACGGGTCGCCCTGTGATCGCATCTTCGTCTCCGGCGAAGGCTTCTTCCGTTCGCCAGAGTTCGAGTTAAAGGGCCTCTACGTCTATCTCTTCTACCGCGCCTCGTTCGGCTACCGCGTCTCGCAGGGGCTGGTTCTGCCCGCCTACTCCGAGATCGTCGCTGACCTGAGCGCCGTGACCGGCCAGACCACGGCCGACCTTCACCAGCGGCGCGCGGCCTTTGCCGAGGCCTTTACCCGGCGGCCGGAGTTTGTCGCCGCTTACGGCGGGCTGAGCGACCAAGCCTTTGTGGATACGTTGCTCGGACGTTACACCTTGACGCAGATCACGACCGAAGACCCGGCCAACCCGGACGCGACGGGGCAGGTGACGCTGACGCGGCAGCAACTGGTGGCGCAACTGGCGGGCCGGACACTGACGCGGGGGCAGGCGCTGCGGGCGGTGGTGCAATCGTCCGAGGTGACAGCACGGGAGTTCAACGAGGCGTTTGTGGCGATGCAGTATTACGGCTACTTACGGCGGACGCCGGAAGAGGCGGGCTACCAGATGTGGCTCAGGGTCATCAACAATCAGCAGAACGGTGTGCGGGTGATGATCAACGGGTTCCTGAACTCGCCCGAGTACCAACTCAGATTCGGCCGCGTCGAACGGTGAGTGGTTCGCAGGGCGCTTGCTCGGCGGGTTGGCGTCGAGGCGCTGATTTGACCTTGACCGCGGACACGTCCGAGGTCAGCTTGGAGGCAACAAAAGAGTGACCCGTCAGGGTCCGTTCTTAATCTTTTACGGCAAAGGCGGGAGTGGAGAGATGCTTCTTCACCCCGCCTTTCACTCATTGTCTCACGTCGCTTGGTTAATGCCCCGAGTACCGCCTGAGATTTGGTCAGCCCTGAATTACTCAACCGTGACTGGCGATAAGTGACAAGCAAGAGCGGGGAGTGTTGGTATCTTCCAAGTCGGATTGAGCAAGGCCGTCCCCTCGGTGTGGGTGACCGCACATTGCCCCGCGGCGCGCCGAACTGTCATCTCCTATCCTTGCCCCTGCTGTGTGAATTAGTCGCCGCCGAAGGCCGCGAACGGGTCGCTCGTGGGCGGCAAGGTGAGGTTGTTGCGGGTCGGCACAGGCGCTTGTTATAGTTTGCCTGTCGGGAATCGAACAAAGAGATGCGGCAAGCAACGCAATCACAGGAGTCGATCCACGCGCGTCTCGCGTCGATCTGGGAACGCATCGCCGAGTGTGCGCGGCGGGCCGGACGTGCGCCGGAAGAAGTGACACTCGTCGCCGTCAGCAAGACGCACTCAGCGGAATTGGTGCGCGAGGCTTACGCCGCCGGCGCGCGCGACTTTGGCGAGAACCGCGTGCAGGAGGCGGAAGGGAAGACCCCACTGCTGAAGCATCTGACAGGGGCGCGCTGGCATCTGATCGGACACTTGCAATCGAACAAGGCGCGCCGCGCGGTCAGCATCTTCGACGTGATTCATTCGGTCGATTCGCCGGCGCTCGTCGAAAGGTTAGAGCGAATGTGTGCGGAGGAGGGGCGCGACCGGTTGCCCGTCCTCGTGCAGGTCGATCTGGCGGGCGAAGCGACGAAGGCCGGCGCGGCCGAGGGCGAATTGCCCGCCATCGTCGAGCGGCTGGCAGATTGTCAACGTCTTCATCTCGTCGGCCTGATGACCGTGCCGCCTTTCCTGCCCGATCCCGAACAGGTGCGGCCTTACTTCCGACGGCTGCGCGAATTGCGCGATGGATTGCGGGCGCGAGAGGCATTCAGGGAAGTCGGCGACTTCGGGGCGGGCGCGCTGTCGATGGGGATGAGTCACGATTTCGAGGTCGCGATCGAAGAGGGCGCGACGATGGTGCGCGTTGGCATTTCCATCTTCGGGGCGAGGAACAAAGTCTGACGGGTGAACGTTCTTTCGGGTAGACCGCAGAGTGAATATTTATGCCGAACCTTTCAAACTTGGAAATCTTTTTTCTGAGCGCTGGCCGCTTGTTTCAAGGGATCATCGTCGCCGTGATCGTGGCGATGATCGTCCTGATGTTGATTCGCCTGCTGCTCAACTACGCGGACCTGAACCCTTTCAGCGCACCCGTCCTGCTGGTCAGGCGCTGGAGCGACCCATTCGTCAACCCGGTGCGGCGCGCCATGATGAGCTTCGGGTTCTCGCCGAACATGGCCCCGCTGGTGACGATCCTGATCACGATTCTGCTCGGCTACTTCGCGGTGCGCCTGTCGGACGATCTGATCGGCACTTTGGTTAATGTCTCTCTCAGCGCACGGATGGGGCGGCCCATCGCGCTGCTCGGGAGTGTGTTGTACGGAGCGCTCGGCGTCTATCTGACGTTGCTCTTCATCCGCATCATTTTCTCATGGGGCCAAGTCAGCTACTCGAACCGCGTGATGCGCTTTCTCGTTAATGTCACCGAGCCGCTGCTCGGCCCGCTGCGCCGCATCATCCCGCCGCTCGGCCCCGTCGACATCTCGCCGATCGTGGCCTTCTTCATCATCCAGTTGTTCCAAGTCGCAATCCAAAACACACTGATGCGTTTCTGACCGCGGCGCGCCTTCGGCTCCTACACATGTTGCGCTACACCGAGACCGTTGGCGCGCTCGCCTTTGAAGTCCGCGTCGTCCCGCGGGCCTCGAAAAGTGAGATTGTGGGCGAGTACGACGGCGCGCTCAAAGTGCGCGTCGCCGCGCCACCCGTTGACGGGGCAGCCAACGCGGAACTCGTCCGCACGCTCGCCAAAGCTCTGAACGTTTCGCCGCGCGCCGTCGAAATCGTGAGCGGTCATGCGTCGAAGACGAAGACGAGAAAGTGGAGGGAGCGGCCTTAAGCTTGCTTATGAAGCGGGCTGAAGGATAAGCGTCTGGAACATTGTTGAGGGGCCAGCCATGTTGGAAGATGAAATTGTCGCAGAAACCCGCCGGGTGCGCGAAGATTACGCCGCGAAATTCGATTATGACCTTGAGGCCATCTATCGGGACTTGCAAGCGCAAGAAGCGCAGAGCGGAAGGCCGCTAGTTACGTTGTGCCCGAAAGAGCCGGCCCAGTGGCCTCAGGTGAAAGCCTCTTGACTGTGCCGGTTGCGGCGCGAAAATTTGGCGTGATATAGTCGCCCCCCGCATTCACCGCAAATCATACTTCCGAGGAAGCCTTTAACATGTCTGGACATTCCAAGTGGCATACCATCAAGCACAAGAAGGGCGCGCTCGACGCCAAGCGCGGCAAGCTCTTCACCAAACTGATTAAAGAGATCACGGTCGCGGCGCGCGTCGGCGGCGGCGACCCGGAGGCCAACGCCCGTCTGCGTAAGGCCGTCTCTGACGCCAAAGGCGGGAACATGCCGAACGATACGATCGCGCGCGCCATCCGCCGTGGCACCGGCGAGGAAGAAGGCGTCACTTACGAGGAGATCTTGTACGAGGGCTACGGGCCGGGCGGCGTCGCCGTGATGGTGGACGCGATGACCGACAACCGCAACCGCACCGTCGCGGAGATTCGCCACCTCTTTGCGAAGAACGGCGGCAACCTCGCCACCTCCGGCGCGGTCAACTGGATCTTCGAGAAAAAGGGCTACATCGTCGTCGCGAAAGACGCCAAGCCCGAGGACGAACTGTTCGAGATCGTGACCGACGCGGGCGCGGAAGACCTCCGCGACGACGAAGACATCTTCGAGGTCATCACCGCGCCCGAAGACTTCGACGTGGTGCTCGAAGCCGTCAAAAAGGCCGGCATCGAGCCGCAGGTCGCCGAGGTCGAGATGATCCCTAAAGAGTACAAGAAACTCGAAGGCAACGAGGCCAAGCAGATGATCAAGTTGATGGAAGCTCTCGAAGACAACGACGACGTGCAAAAAGTCTCGGCCAACTTCGATATCAGCGAGTCGGACATGGAGTAGTCACGGAGGTCAGAGGCCAGAGGTCAGAGGTCAGTGAAAACCAATTCCTTCTGACCTCTGACCTCTAACCTCTGACCTCTGATTATGAAAGTTCTTGGCATCGATCCCGGAAGCGAGACGACCGGTTGGGGCGTGGTCGAGGGCGACGCGCGCCGCTACCGCCTCGTCGAGTTCGGCACGGTGAAGGCCAGCCCGCGCGAGCGCTTCGCGGCGCGGCTGTTGAAAATCAGCGACGGGCTGGAGAATCTGATTGAGCGTTTCGCGCCGGAAGTGTGCGCCATCGAAGAAGCTTTCTACGCGGTCAACGTCAAGACCGCTTTGAAACTCGGGCAGGTGCGCGGCGTGGCGCTCTTGGCGGCCGAGCGCGCCGGCGTCGAGATTCACGAGTACGCCCCGCGCCTCATCAAACAGACGGTGGTCGGCTACGGGGCCGCCGAGAAACATCAGGTGCAGGAGATGGTCCGCGTGCTGCTCTCACTGAAGAGCACGCCCGAACCCCACGACGCGGCCGACGCGCTCGCCATCGCCATCTGTCACCTGCACCATGCGCGGATGAAGGAGCACCTCAAGACCCTGCCGCCTGCCCGCGCCAAACTCGAATCTCTTTTGTCCGACGCGAATACGCGCCGTCGTCGCCTCCCTCGCTAATCCACGCCGCGCACGACGGCTCGCATCGCCTTCAGTTCAACCTCACTTTCCTGAAGGAGTAAAGACCTATGTCTCTTAACACCTCACACCTTTTTCGTTGCGCTCGTCCGCTCCCGCTTTGGCTCATCTCGATTGCGGCACTGGCGCTCGTCTCATGCCCGGCGGCCCGCGGTCAAAGACCCCGAGAATCATTCAGGGGGCAGCGTGCCGTGGTTGTTGACGAGCGGCTGGCCGCGCTGCGTGCGGAACCGAACGTGTCGGCCGCGCTCGTGCGCCGACTCGGGCGCGGACGGCTGGTCACGATCGTTGGTCCCCCGCGTCAGGCCGACGGCCTGAGCTTTTACCGCGTCGCCGTGACGCGCCGGACGCGCGGCTGGCTGCCGTCTGAAAGTCTGGCCGTGCCTTCGCGCCCGAAAGAGGCCGAACGCTTGTGGCGGTTGATCGAAGCGTCGGAAGACTTCGAACAGTTGGTGCGCGCTGGCATCTTCCTCGATCTCTTCCCGCGCTCGCCGCTGCGCCCGCGCGTGTTGCTTCTCTTCGGCGACGCGGCGGAGAAGGCCGCCGCGCGGCTCTCGCGGGAGGCGGCGCGGCGGTTCGACGCCGGCAAACTTGATGGCGGCGCGCCCGCCCGCGCCTACTTCCTTAATTACAGCGGGCTCGATCGCTACAATCGGCAGGGCGTGGTGTTCACCTTTGACCCAGCAACAAAGCTGTTTCACTACGATGGGGGGCGCTGGCGCGAGGTTCTGCGGCGGCATCCGCGGAGCCCTGAAGCCATCCAAGCGCGTCAGCGACTTGGACACCTTTCCGCCGTCTTCGCACAATGAGGTTTCAGGCAAGGTTGCAAGGCACGCGCCGGCTCCGCGGCAGCGCTTAACGGAGCATCTG
>JBOGOY010000151.1:0-7547 GCA_050748185.1 Pyrinomonadaceae bacterium | reverse complement strand
GCGCTGGCGGGCGCGGGCGCGGGCGGCGCGGCGGGCGGGCTCATTGGCGCGCTCGTGGGCGCGGGCATCCCCGAACATCGGGCTAAGGTTTATGACGCTGGCTTGCGGGCCGGCGGCATTCTGATCGGCATTGAGTCCAAGTCAGACGAAGAGGCCGACAAACTCGAAAAACTGCTCGACGAGTTGAACGCCGAGCACGTCAGACAGGAGTAAGCAGAATTGCGGAATGCGGATTTCGGATTGCGGATGAGAAGAACCTTTCTTTCAATCCGCAATCCGCAATCCGCAATTCCCCAAGGGGCGTGATGCTGAGGGTGGAAAGGTTTGTGGAGGTCGAGGCTCCGGTCGAACGGGTGTTCGACGCTTTCAGCGACTTTGGGAACGTGCCTCGCTGGATGGACGGCATCGAGGACGTGAGGCCGACGGGCCGCCGTCGGACGCACTGGCGCTCGCGGCGCGGCGCGGGACTGGAGTGGCAAGTCGAGACGACGGTCTTCGAGCCGGACCACCGCGTCGCTTGGCGCTCGGTAGGTGGTGACGTGCTGACTGACGGTGAAGCCATCTTTGAAGAAACGCGACGCGGGACGACCGTCGTCCGCGCCGTCATCGGCTACGAACCGGCCCACGACGATTACGATCCACGCGGCGCGGGTGTGGAACTCTTCGGACGTGGGTTCGCGCAAGTCTTGGAAGAAGACCTTGAACGCTTCAAAGAGATGGTCGAGCATCACGCGCGTTCCGGAGCGAGGCGTGGTGCTGAAGCGAGCGGCGAAAGACGCTTCGAGGGGCGAGAGCGTTTCCGCGAACAGCAAAGAGATGATGAGCGCGTGCCGCGCTCTGACGCGCGCTATTCGGAGCGAGTGTTAGGGATGCGCGGGCGCGATGAGGATGATAGGAAGCGAAATGAGGGCCGGCGTTTCGACGCCCCCCTCGGCGACCACCGTGACACGCGAGACCGCGAACGTTCTGACGACGCTGGCCGGTTCGATGACGTTGACAAAGAGATGCGTCGGAGCCGCAACACACCCGAGCGCGATTTCGACGAAACTCTGCGCGCCGCCCGCCAAAGCCAGACCGAGGGCATGAGACGCTACCGCGAAGAGCGCGAACAGGAAGAGCGAAGACGCGCCACGCAGTCCGAACCGGGGCGCGTTGACAGCGAGCATGAAGATGAGCGTCGCAGCGCCGAAGAGCGTCGCCGGCAAATTGAAGATAAAGGCTCCGACAACGGCCCGCCGCAGTACCGCCCACGTTATGCATTGACGCCCCGTGAAAGAGAGCGCGAAGATCGCCAACGTGATGAGGATGACGGCGAAAGCTCTCTGCGCCGCGGTGTCGATCGCCTGCTCGACGACGAGCCGCCGAGCGAGCGTTGGAGAAGATAGTCGCCGATACCGCATGACCAAAAGAGCGGCGGGCGAGAAGGCCTCAACCTTTTCGCCCGCCGCCTTTTTAATGAATCAGAGTTTGCTTACCGTCCGACGGCGTCGCCGATGTCATTGATCGTTTCGCCGACTTCGCGGCGGGCCTCGCCGTAGCCCTCTTGCACCTTGCCACCGGCCCGATCGGCTTGGCCTTCGGTCTCCATCTCGCGGTCGCCGATGGCGCGGCCGACATTTTCCTTGACCGTCCCTTTCGCCTGATCGAGGTTGCCCTTCACTTCGTCTTTATTCGGAATTCCCATAATCATCTCTCCTCTTTTTATTCGTCGCGCGCTAATTCCTTAGCCCGCAAATCGAAGCGCGGGTTGCTTGCCGAAATTTTATTTAGCAACGTATATGCCACCAGCATAAGCAGTTGGGATTGGTTGGCGGCGATAGGTTCAAGTCGTTGTTAGAAGTGATGATGCGTGTGGTGTGCGCGGCAGCGGGATGATCGAAGGGCCAGATAGCTGTAACGCATTTCAATACGCGCCGCATCGTTATTTCCGTACAAAAAAATTACGTGCAGGGTAAACGAAAGCGGGCGCGCTGATGATTGCAGCGCGCCCGCTTGGTTGCGTCGTGTGGCTTCAGTTTAGAACTGGAAGCGCGCGGCGAGTTGAACCTGCCGCTCACGATAAATCGAGTTGCCCGCCGAAAAAACAGACCCGAAAGCGGGTTGGAAGTTGAGCTGGCTTCCCGAAAAACTGTACTGCGTGAAGTTAACGCCCGTGACTTGGAAGCGGTTGAAGAGGTTGAACGCTTCCGCGAGAAACTCGATGTTCGCCGTCTCCGTCAGGCGGAAGCGGCGCGAGACGCGCAGGTCGAGGTTCACGAGCTTGGGTTGGCGGAAGGAGTTCCGATCGAAGACGATGTTTCGCGCCGGGCCGCCGGAGCCGGTGATGCCGCCGGCGATGGAACTGGGCGCACTGCCGGAGAGGTTCGCCGAGTAGGGGTTCCCGGATTGAGCGACGAAGATCGGCGCAATCGTGAACCCGCCGAAGATCGCCCTTCCGACTGCCGACTCACCTAAGTTGAAAGGAGTTCCGGGGGTCCAGACGGCGCTGGCGACAAAGCGGTGCGGGACATCGTTATTCGACCGTCCGACTCCATCAAACGTCCCGTCAAAGGGATTGATGCGTGACTGGTTGTCGGTGAAAGTACTTGAGTTCTGTCCGTTATCCGTAGAGCGAGAGAATGTGTAGTGGGTTAAGAACTGAAGCCCTTTGGTCAAGCGACGATTGGCTTGCAGCACGATCGCGTCGTAATTGGAATTGATTTCGCTTCGAATCTGCGTGATCGCGCCGAAGCGGGTGTCAGGCCTTCCGCTGCCTGAAGCTGGTCTCCTGAAGAGCGGGACAGTGATCATCTGCCCGCTGAGCGGGCCGCCGTTGAAAGTGTACGTCGCGGTTTGCGGCGTCGGCAGATTCTCGTCCACGAAGGTCGGGAGATTTCGCCCGCGGCTGCCCAAGTAAGAGACTGAGACGGACGTGTTCGGAAGGATTTCCCGCTCGAAAACGAAGTCCACCTGATGGATCAGCGGGTTAGACATCTCCGGCGAGAAGACGACGATGTTCGGGGCTGCCCCGCCGCCCGAGGTGGGCGCGCCCGGCAGAATGTTCGGGAAGATAGGTGAATTCGCGTCCGACGGGCTCAAATCGAAAGTGCGCTGCGAATCGGCCACGCCAGTGTTGCTGATGGCGTTGATGACCGTCGAGTTGATAATCCGGCCATAGAAGACGCCGTAGCCACCGCGGAGAGAAGTTTTACCGTCGCCCGTCACGTCGTAGGCAAAACCGAGGCGCGGCCCGAAGTTGTTCTTGTCGGACGGAAGCTGACCGGTCTGCTGAGGGCCGAAGCGTTGATTCGCGAGATTGGACAGTGAGTTCGGAATCTGCGGCTCGGGCAACTGCTGATATTCGTAGCGCAAGCCGAGATTCAGCGTCAGTTGCGGGGTGGCGCGCCAGTCGTCCTGAACAAAGAAGCTGTAGTCGTTGGTGCTAATCTCGAAGGCCGTCGGGCCGAAAGCCTGTTGGAAGTTGCTGGTGTAGCATTTCCCGGCGAGCAGCGTGGTCCTTCCGGTGCCGGTGTTGAAACACTTGACACTTGCGTTGCGCAGGGCGTTGTTCTGCCGGACGTTGATGTAGTCAATGATGAACTCATTGATGTTGCTGTAAGCGTAACTGCCGCTCTCGTTACGCAGATTATCCAGCAAGTCGTTAACGTGATTGATGTCAAGCCCAAATTTCAAGGTGTGCTTGCCACTCGTCCATGTCATCGTGTCGGCAAACTGGATTCGTTTCTCGTCGGGGTTGGCGACGCGCTCCAAGAAGTTAGGCTTGCCGAAGCTGATGCCTTGGCTGAGTGAGACGTTTGCCAGCCGCTCCAACCCGTTGGGCAGAATAGCCTGCTCGCCGGCCGTCGGTTCCTGACTGAAGGCGAACAAATTATCGCGCCCCGCTTGGAAGCGAAATTCGTTGAGGAGCGTCGGTTTGATAGTCGAGGTCAGACGCGCATTGAAGATGTCTGTCTCCACAAAGTCATCGCCGAAGCTGGCGATACCGCTCGTGGTCGTCGGCTGAGTTTGAATACCCGCCGGCGACTCCGCGCGCATCCGGTTATAAGAGGCGGTGAAGGTGTTAGAACTGTTAATGTTCCAGTCGATCTTCGGGAAGAAGATGCGTTGGTCCTGCGTGCGCGGAACCTCGCCGGTGAGACTGGAAATGAAGGCGGTGGCTTCGTCGATTCTCGCATCCGTAATGAGCGTCGGCGACAGCGCTTTGAGGGCCGTTCGGTTGGCCGTATTAAGGTAGTTCTGATTGCTCAGGATCGCCGCGCCGGGGAAGTCGCGCCGCTGCTCGTCGTAGGTGAAGAAGAAGAAGAGCCGGTCTTTAACGATCGGGCCGCCGAGCGTGCCGCCGAACTGGTAGCGCTCGTCTTTGGGCTTGAACCTCTCGGTTCGGGTCGTGCCGGGGATCGGTCGTGAGATGAGCGGGTTGGCCGCGCCGAGCCTGTTGTCGCGGACGTAGAAGAACCCGCCGCCATGGAACTCGTTGGTCCCCGACTTGGTAACGGTATTGACAACACCGCCGGCCGCGCGCCCGTACTCGGCGGAGTAGTTCGAGGTGTTCACCTGAAACTCGCGAATCGCCGCTTGGCTCACGACGTAGCTGATGCGCGTGCGCCCGCGCTCTTCCGAATAGAAGGCGTTGTTGTTGTCGCCGCCGTCGATCGTGCTGTTGTTGAGCAGGCCGGAGACGCCGCGAAAGCTATTGAGGCCGAAGCCCCCTTCGGAAACAACGCCCGGCGTCAGCAGCACGAAGTTTGACGCGCGACGACCGTTGATCGGAAGTTCGTTGATTGAAGTCTGATTAATATTGTTGGAGAAGTCCTGCTGGGTAGTATTAACGACGGGGGCTTCGGCCGTCACTTCGACGCTCTCCTGCGAACCGCTGACCGAGAGCGGAATCTCAAGCGACGTAACGCGCCCGACCTCGACCACCACAGTCCCCTGAGTGAAGGTGGCAAAGCCCGACTGGTTGATCATGACGGTATAGTTGCCCGGCTGGAGTTGTACGATACGGAAGCGACCTTCTCCATCCGTCGTCGCCGTATTCTCTTTATTGGTCTCTTCGTTGCGGACGGAGATGGCTGCATTGACAATGACCGCGCCCTGCGGGTCTTTCACGACGCCGCCGATGGCGCCGTCGGTGGTTGACTGGGCCACGGCGGCAGGGCCGGTCCCAAAGACCAAGCCGCATACCAGCAGCATCAGCGCGCAGGCCGAACGTTGGAGGGTTGATTTAGACATAATTCGTCCTTTTCTACTTCGTAACTGGGTTTCAATGCGCCGAGGCGAACACCTACCCGCGGTGGGTTGCGGCCCCCTCGGTTCGTAAAGTTTGCCTTGTCGTGGTTAGAAAGAATCTTGCGTGTGAAGCAAGCCTGACAGCATAGCGGCCGGGCGTTGCGTGAATCTTACGCCGCCGTGAACGAAATGTTAAATACACGCTGGAAAGGCAAAAGGCAAGCGGAAATACTGTCCGTTGTCGGTGGTCAGTGGTCAGAAAGTTACTGCTCATAAGAGTGACGATTTAAGATCGAGCAAGCGCCCTAACCACTGACCACTGACCACCGACGACGGACGCTTTTATACGCGCTCGCAAATGATCGCGATGCCCTGACCGCCGCCGATGCAGGCCGAGGCGAGGGCGTAGCGCCCCTGCCGGCGTTTGAGTTCCAACAGCATCGTCAGCACGAGACGAGTGCCCGAAGCGCCGAGCGGGTGGCCGAGCGCAATCGCGCCGCCGTTGACGTTGGTGCGCGAGCGGTCGAGGCCCAATTCCTTTTCGACGGCGAGGTACTGACCGGCGAAGGCCTCGTTGACTTCGACGAGGTCGATGTCCGCGAATTTGAGACCCGCCTTTTCCAGTGCCTTACGAACCGCTGGGACCGGGCCGATGCCCATCATGTCGGGCTCGACGCCGGCGTAGGCCCAATTGACCACGCGCCCGAGCGGCTTGACGTTCTTGCTCTTCACAAACTCTTCGCCCGCGATGACGAGTGCCGCCGCGCCGTCCACGATCCCCGAGGCGTTGCCGGCGGTGACGAATCCGTCTTTACTAAAAGCGGTCGGCAGTTTCGCGAGGATTTCGAGCGTCGTGTCGGGCCGCAGGTGATCGTCCGCGTCCACCACCTTCACACCTTTGCGGGTTTTGACTTCGACCGGCACGATCTCTTCGGCGAACACCCCGGCGTCTTGCGCCCGCTTGGCCTCTTGTTGCGAACGCAGGGCGTAAGCGTCCTGCTGTTCGCGCGTGATCTCGTAGCGGCGCGCGAGGTTCTCGGCCGTGCCCGCCATCGTCGTGTTGCAGTAGGTGTCGAGAAGCGCGACCATCAGACTGTCTTCAAGCTTACCCTGCCCGAGCGGAAACCCCGAGCGCGCGCCGTAGATAACGTGCGGGGCCTGCGACATCGACTCCATCCCGCCAACCAAGGCGGTGCGCGCCTCGTCCAGCATGATCATCTGCGCGCCGGAGATGATCGACTGAATGCCGCTGCCGCACAGCCGGTTGATCGTCAACGCCGGGCGATCGACGGGCACGCCCGCCTTCAGCGCGACGTGGCGCGCGCCGTAGATCGCGTCGCCCGAAGTCTGGAGCGCGTTGCCGACGACGGTGTGATCGATCTCTTCGGCCGCGACGCCGGTCGCCGCCAGAGCGCCGCGCGCCGCCGCCGCCGCCAGATCGATCGCTTTCACGTCCTTCAGCGCCCCGACGTATTCGGTCATCGGCGTCCGCTTGCCGCCGAGGATAAAGACATCACGAGTCATAATTATTGGGTGAACCTCTCAGATCAAATTCCGCCGGTGGGGAGAACGGGAGAGAGTAGCAGAGGCCGATCAGCTTTAGCAATTGTGCGTCGTCCGTGTTCAGTTGTCCGTTGGCATATGACCGGTAAGCTGAACGCTGAGGATTAGAGTTTAAGAAGCTGTTTGAAGAGTGAAGCTCCGTAGGAGCGGGATGTTTGTAGCCCCATGTGACCAATCGTGACCTAGCTCCTTTAGGAGCGAAATGTCAGATACATTTCGCTCCTAAAGGAGCTAGGTTGAAGGAAGACGTTGGGGCTACAAACATGCCGCCCCTAACGGGGCTTTGAACATAGTCTTCAAGATCGGTCAGCGCGAAGACAAAGGACATCTGACCACGGGCGACCGACTAATCGCTGAACCGGTGTATGGCGCGGTAGCGGTGAAGCAGTTCTTCGAGGAAGCCTTCGTAGGTAAAGGTTTCGCGGTCAAAGCCGGGCTTGATCTTATAGAGCAGGGGTGTCGCCACGCGCCACGCCATCCACTGGCGCATCGCATCGGTTAGTTCCCAGCGGCGGCGAAGGAAAGTTTCGACCACTTCGATCTCGCCTTCGGCGAGCAGCGTCACGTCGCCGTCGAAGGGGACGGGTTTGAACGAGCGGCGGAGCGCGGCGTCGCTCGTCGGCTGCGAGAAGACTTGGTCGAAGGTGGGAGCCTGCGCTTCGCGCTCGCGCACGACGACCGTGCCCGCGACGAAGTCGCCGATGCGCTGGTCGCGGCCGCTCACGAACACCGAGACGAGGCCGACCGAGTAGAAC
>JBOGOY010000150.1:0-7560 GCA_050748185.1 Pyrinomonadaceae bacterium | reverse complement strand
AAATAGACGCCGGTCATTGATTGCAAGTCGCTGATGCTCAGGAAAGTGTTAGCGGTGTTCTTGGCTGAGCGCCCGTTTCGATTGACCGTCCCGCGGCCCGAGATGAAAGAGATGGGCCGGCCGCTGCGCTGTTCGTAGATGGCGTTGATCTGCCAGCCGCCGAAGAGCTTGCCCAGCGCCCCGTTGTAATTCAAAAACCTCCGGCCGGGACCGAGGGGAAGTTCGTACAGCCCGTTAGCCTTGAAGACGTGCGTGATGTCGTTGGTCTGGCGTTTCTTTTCCAGCACGCCGCCGGCATCTAAATCGAGCAGAGCCGAGAAATTCGCGCTGGTCCCCTCGAAGTCGGTGAAGGCTTTACTGAACGCATAGTTGGCTTGGAAGTAAAAGCCCCGCGTCAGGCGCTTTCTGATTTCCATTTGCAGCGCGTGATAGTTCGAGAAGGAACCGTTGCCGATGTAATCCACGGCCCCCGCGTCGGGGTTAACCGGGATGAAGAACGCGGCGCCGAGCGTGGCCCCGTTCGTCCCCGGCGTCAGGAACGTGTTGCGGTTGGACACGAACCGGTTCACCAGTTCGCCGACTTGCCCCTGCCGGATGAGATTGAGCGTCGTGGAATCGAGCGTCGAGCCGGTCGCGGTCGTAAACAGCCCCCGCCGCCCGATGAGCGGGAAGATGGTCAAGGTCTGACTGCCGGGCACGGTCGAGTTGAACGCGGGGCTGGCGACGACGCGGCTGCCTACAGGGATCGTGCCCGCCGCGTCCTGCTGCTGCCTGAGCGCCTCCGAAAGAAACAGGTTGTTCTGTGCCCGCCGGAAATCATTGAGGAAGCCGTTCTCGAAAATCCTGACTTGGTTGATGTCGATGCCTCTCAGCAGCTTCGTCCCGTGGTTGCCCACGTAGCGGACTTCCAGCGCGGTGTCGCGGAAAATCTCGCGCTCGATGCCGAGATTCCACTGCTGGACGTAGGGCGTCTTCAGTTCCGGATCGATTGTAAAAAGAGTCGGAAACTGTGACAGCGTCAACTGGTCCCGCAGAGTGCGCGGCACTCTAAACGCCGGCGTCGTGATGGGGAGAATGCCGCCGCCGCTGACCGTCCCGTTGAGGGTCGTCACGGTCTGTGTCGAGGTCAGCCCCTGATTGCCGTCGATGGCCGCGTTCTCGGCCGTCTGGAGGATGCTGTCGATGACGAAGGAGATCGAGTAGCCGCCGCGGATCGCGGTCTTGCCCGAGCGGAAGGGATCCCATGAGAAGCTGAAGTTAGGGCCGAAGTTATTCTTGTCGGGGTTGTAAAAGGCGCGAGTGCCGTTGCCGCCGCCCGCCAGATCGATCGACACGTTCCGATCCCTGAGAGCGTCGAGGCCGCCGACCGGCAAGAGCCCGACCCCGTTCTTCTCTTCGACCGGGGAGAGATACTCGTAGCGCAGCCCGAAGTTCAGCGTCAGGTTCTGCCGCGCGCGCCAAGTGTCGGTTCCGTAAAAAGCGATCACGTCATAAAAGAGTTGGCGCCGCTGCTCGGCCCCGGCGACGAAGCCCGAGTCGCTGCTGGTCACGTTGAAGGTCTGGGTGCCGCTGCTGACGGCGCCGGTGAGGAGCGCCAGCAGGTTGCTGGCGTTGTTAAAGTCGTTGGTCCCGACCCCGCCCGGAAACTGCGTCCGGTTGGTGGCATTGAGCGGGTTCGGGTTGGCGGTACCAAAGCCCACGGTGTACGTCGGGATGGTGCCCCCGAAGTCGAACGGCTCGATGTTGACCGAGCGGTAGTTGCCGCCGAACCGAACCAAGTGATCGCCCTTCACCCAAGAAGCGTTGTCGATCACCTCGAAGACATCGACGATGCGCCCGCTCGTCAGGGAGTTCTGCACGGGGTTCGTAATGAGCGGCAGGGTGAGCCGGAAGCCGCCTTCGTAAGGGATGTCTCCCTCGAACAGCGAGCGCGGGCGGAAATAGCCGGCGCGCAGTTCGTTGGTGACGCTTTGGGTCGGGCTCCAGTTCCAAGCCGCCGCGCCGCGGGTGCGCTTGGGGAATTGCCCCTTGCCGGGGAGGCCGGGAAACGGCTCGCCCGTGTCGTTGGTCGTGTCGTTGGGCGTGTTAATCGAGTCGCGCTGGTACACCAAGTCGAACCTGTGATTCGACGACAGATCGTAGTTGATGCGGAACGAGAAGAGCTTCTCGGCGCTCCCCGAAGGGGTGTTGAAACTGAATCCGTTAGTGTTGACGCGATCGCCGGCCAGATCATTGGGCAGCGGCGTGGATGCGATCAGCCGGCCGGTTCTGGGATCGGCGGTCCTTCCGGTGAGGCCCAGCACGTTAATGGTTTGCATCTGGCCGTTGTCCGTGCGCCGGTAGGTAAAGTTGCCTTGCCGCGCCGGCTGCGACAGCACCGTGCGGGTGACGAGCGTCTGCTGCCCTTCTCTCGTCTCTTCGTAGTTGACATAAAAGAAGAGTTTGCCTTTCTGCGTCAGGCGGGGGCCACCTTCGCCAAAGCGTGGCAGCGCGAACGGGCCGCCGAGTGTGCCGCCAAACTGGTGCTGGTTCAGGTAGGGCTTGGGCTGGCCCGCCGCGTTGCTGAAAAAGTCGTTCGCGTTCAACGCGGAGTTGCGGAAAAATTCGAAGAGGCTGCCGTGGAATTCGCTCGACCCGCGCGGCGTGATGAGCTTGATCTGCGAGGCTCCGGTGCCATCGCCGGCGTTGCTGTTCTGAGTGACGATGGTGAACTCGGCCACCGCCGACACGCTCGGGCCGGCCTGCGCGAAGAGGCTGCTATTGCTCGAGCCCCTCAGGTAGTTTTCCTGAACGTTGATACCGTCCCAAGTGATGTTGTTGTAACTGCCGCGCAGCCCGTTGATCGTGGCGCTGCGCGTGCCGCCGGTGGCCGACACGACGCCGGCTTGTAGCGTGGCGAGTTGGACCGGGTTCCGCCCGTTGAGCGGGAGATCGTTAATCTGCCGCTCCATCACGACGGTAGCCAGTTCAGCGTTTTCCGTGTTGATGACGACTTGAGAATCCGAAGGCGTGGTGGTCACCGTCTCGGTAATCTCGCCGGGGGACAGTTCCAGATTGACAGTCGCCGGAATGCTGCCTTCGGCTTTCACGTCGTCCACCGCCGCCCGCTTAAAACCCTGCCGCTCGGCCGTCACGCTGTACGTGCCGGGCGTGACGTTGGTGAAAATGTAAAATCCTTCGTCGTTCGTCTCGACCGTTTGCGAGAGTTTGGTGGCGGCATCGACGAGCGTGACCGAAGCGCTGGGCACGACCGCCTTCTGTTGATCCGTCACCGTGCCCCGCACGGTGGTCTGTGATGTCTGGGCCAAAGCGGCCGGGGTGAGAAGGCAAACCATCAAGGCGACGGCAGCCGCGGCGGTGACAGTCGCGGCACGGTTCGCGTGTGACAACAGTCTCATTAAAAGCCTCCTGAAAATGTAGAGAGTGGATGGTGGTTCAAGTCAGGATTCCGAGCAGAACCTCAGAGAAGTTTGTCGAGACAAGCTTCATGCCAGCAGATTTCCGGGCAAAAAGCTCAATCACAGCTCTGTGGCGATCTAAATTTTCATATTTTTATTGATATTTTCCGAATTTTTACCGGGCTCAACACTCGCTGCCAAAGCCACGGGCCTGAAGCTCCCGCGAGATGATTCGGCCGCACACGGTATCAAGCCGCTGCTCGTCAGAGGCAACGGAAGAAGGGTGGGCAGCGACGAAAGATGTTGTGCGGATGCTGCGCCGCGGCTGGGGTAGGGTTGGCAGACGGTAGCAAGTGAGACGAGAGTGCCGGCATGGCTTGCGACCCGCTCGCTCACGCTCGCGGTACTGCGTCGATTGGCGGCGGAGACCGTACAGTACCGCGAGCGTGAGCGAGCGGGTGCAGGTAATATGGCAGTCTCCTCAGTTTGAGCTCCTACCAGTAAAGAAAAGGCAAGGACAGGTTGGCCGCATGGGCCGTTCCCTGTCCTTGCCTTTCGTCTTAGCCGCTCGCCAGAGCGAGGATTGAAACCTCTAAGTGCTTAAGCCGTGAACGACGAGCCACAGCCGCAGCCGCCGGTGGCGTTCGGGTTGTTGAAGGTGAACCCGGAGCCCATTACGCTGTTGACGAAGTCGATCGAGACGCCGTTCAAGTACTGCGCGCTGAACATGTCCACGAATAGTCGGACGCCGTGCGCGTCGAGGATGTGATCGCCCTGTCGCGATTCCTCCTCGATGTTGAGGCTGTATTGGAACCCTGAACAACCGCCCGGTACCACGCGCACGCGCAGACCCGCGGTCTCCGGCAGCCCTTCTTCGCCAGACATGAACTTCTTGATCTCGTTTGCCGCCGACTCGGTGACATCAAGGGTCACGCCGGGCATGGTTGCTGTTGACATTGTCTCTTTCTCCTCAGTTTTCAGTTTTGAGTTTCAGGTTTTCAGTTTTCAGTTCTTATATTTCCGATTCCCAGTCTTTGGTGTATTTTACACGCGCTCAGTTGCTTTTACTAATAAACACTGAAAACTGAAAACCGAAAACTGTAAACTGCTTTATCGGGCCTTGCCCAGAATCACCAACTCCGGTTTCATCGCCTCGATCGAAACCTGCCGGGCGACCTCTTCGGCGACGTGCCGGAAAGCCGCAGCCTGCGCCGATTCGGGGTGGCCGACGACGATGGGCATGCCCCGGTCGCCGCCTTCGCGCACGTCCAGCCCGAGCGGGATTGCGCCGAGGAACGGCACGTGGTACTGCTCAGCCAGTTTCCGCCCGCCGCCCTCGCCGAAGATATTGTAGCGATTCCCGGTGTCAGGGGCGATGAAGTAACTCATGTTTTCGACGATGCCGAGGATGGGAACCGACACTGTCTCGAACATCCTCAGCGCGCGGCGCACGTCCGCCAGCGCGACTTCCTGCGGCGTCGTGACCAACACTGCGCCCTGCACCGGGACCAGTTGCGACAGCGACAACTGCACGTCTCCGGTGCCCGGCGGCATGTCCACGATCAGGTAATCGAGTTCACCCCACAGCACGTCGGTCAGAAACTGCCGGACTAGTCCGTGCAGGATCGGCCCGCGGAAAATCATCGGCTCGTCGCCCGGCTTTAAGGTCGCCATCGAGATCATGCGGACGCCGTGCGCTTGAATTGGCACCAGCTTGTTGCCCGAGACTTCCGGCCGCGCCTCACTCGCGCCGAGCATCAGCGGTGCGTTCGGGCCGTACACGTCGGCGTCCATCAGCCCCGTGCGCGCGCCGTTCATGGCGAGCGACACGGCGAGGTTGACTGCGACGGTTGATTTGCCGACGCCGCCCTTGCCCGAAGACACCGCGACGATGTTTCTCACGCCGGGAACCACGACCTTATCCGCGAGACCCCGACCTTTTGGCACTTCCGCATCCATCGTGACGCGCACGGACGCGACCCCCGGCAGTTCGCCGACGTACTGCTCGGCGAGCGCCTGCATCTGCTCCTTGACGGGGCAGGCCGGCGTGGTGAGCACGATGCGGAACGACACCGCGCCGCCCTCGATCCGCAAATCTTTGATAAAGCCGAGCGCGACGATGTCCTTGTGCAAATCCGGGTCTTCGATCCGCCGCAGGGCTTCGAGCACTCTCTGTTCTGAAACTTGTGTCATAATTTTTGCCGTCTGAATTATAAAGCCTTGCACACTTGGCGTAAAATTGAGCCGGCCTGAATTACACTGCCGGCACGTTTGACACCGGCGGAGAAAGCATCGAGCGAATGTCTATGAGCGAGAACCAAACGAAGATCGTCCGCGCCGCCTGCCCGCACGATTGCCCCGACACCTGTGCGATGCTCGTCACGGTCGAGCGAGGCCGCGCCGTGCGCGTGGCGGGCGACCCCACACACCCCGTCACGCGCGGGACGCTGTGCACCAAAGTCGCCAACTATCACGAGCGCACGCACAGCCCCGATCGCATCGAGACTCCTCTGCGGCGCACGGGTTCGAAAGGCGCGGGCCGTTTCGCGCCCGTGACGTGGGACGAAGCCCTCGCGGAGATCACGTCGCGCTTTCGCGCGCTGGCCGATTCGCCCGAGGGCGCGGAGACGATCCTGCCCTACAGCTACTGCGGGACGATGGGGTTGGTTCAGTCGCAGTCGATCGACCGGCGCTTCTTCCACCGGCTCGGCGCGTCGCTCTTGGATCGCACGATCTGCGCCTCGGCCGGGTCGGCCGGGTACGACGCGACCATCGGCACGCGGCTCGGCACAGACCCCGAACGGTTCCCCGAAGCGCGCCTGATCCTCCTCTGGGGGACCAACACCATCACCAGCAACGTCCACCTCTGGCCCTTCATCCTCGAAGCGAAAAAGAACGGCGCGCGTGTCGTCGCCGTCGATCCGCGCCGGACGCGCACCGCCGACAGTTGCGATGAGCACGTTGCGCCTCTGCCCGGCACAGACGCCGCGCTCGCGCTCGGCCTGATGCACGTCATTTTCGCCGAAGGATTGGAAGACCGCGATTATCTGGAGCGCCACACCGTCGGCGCGGCCGAGTTGCGCGCTCATGTACGCGAATACCCGCCCGAGCGCGTCGCCGAAGTTTGCGGCATCGAGACGGAGACCATCGTGCGGCTCGCCCGTGAGTACGCGAGCGTGAAACCGGCCGTCATTCGCATGAACTACGGACTGCAACGCCACGCGGGCGGCGGCATGGCCGTCAGGACGATCGCGTGTCTGCCGGCCGTCGCGGGCGCGTGGCGCGACGCGGCGGGCGGCGTATTGCTTTCGACGAGCGGCGCGTTCCCCCTCAACTACCATGCGCTCGAACGCCCCGATTTGATTCCGCATCCGCGCCCGCGCATCGTCAACATGTCGCAACTCGGCGACGCGCTGACCGAACTTCAAGACCCGCCCGTGCGTGCCCTCTACGTCTATAACTCGAACCCGGCGGCGGTCGCGCCCGATCAGGCCAAAGTGCTTGCCGGCCTGCGGCGCGAAGACTTGTTCACGGTCGTCCACGAACAATTCATGACCGACACCTGCGACTACGCGGACATCATCTTGCCCGCGACGACTCAACTCGAACACTTCGATCTGCACAAAGCTTACGGCCATCTCTACCTCGTGCTGAACGAGCCGGCCATCGAGCCGCTCCACGAGTCGAAGTCGAACTCGGAAGTCTTCCGCCTGCTGGCAGAGCGCATGGGTTTTACGGAGGAGTGCCTGAAAGACTCGGACGAAGAGATCGCGCGGCAGGCTCTCGCAGTGGACCACCCCGCGCTGCGTGGCATCACGCTCGAACTTTTGCGCGAGCACGGTTGGGCGCGTCTGAACGTGCCGGAAGAATTTGCGCCGTTCGCGGAGGGCGGCTTCCCGACCGCTTCGGGTAAGTGTGAGTTGTATTCTGAATCGCTCGCGGCCGGGGGGCTGCCTGCGCTGCCGGAGTTTATCTCGCCGCGCGAATCGAAGCGGAGCGCGCCGCGGCTCGCCCGAAAGTTCCCGCTCGCGCTGTTGAGCCCGGCGGCTCATGCGTTTCTCAATTCGAGTTTCGCGAATTTGCCCAAGCAATTGCGGCAGGAGAAGCGGCCTTTCGTCGAGATCAACCCCGTGGACGCGACGGCACGCGGCATCGCGGAAGG
>JBOGOY010000149.1:0-7568 GCA_050748185.1 Pyrinomonadaceae bacterium | reverse complement strand
GGCTTCATGCATTGACCGCTGCTTGGTCGGCGCAATGTTGAGCAAACGCCTTCGTCAGTTCGTCGGCGATGGCGGGGGCGTCTTTGCCTTCGATCTGGTGGCGTTCCATGATGTAAGCGAGTTGACCGTCTTTGAGCAACGCGATCGAAGGCGACGACGGCCGATAGCCTGTGAAGTAGCCGCGGGCCTTGTTCGTCGCCTCGACATCCGCGCCGGCAAAGACGGTGATGGCGCGGTCGGGTTTGGTCGCGGCTTGGCGCAATGCGAGCGCGATGCCGGGCCGCGCTTTGCCCGCCGCGCAGCCGCAGACGGAATTGACGACGACCAGCACCGTGCCCGGCGTTTGCTCGATGGCCTCCGCGACCTGCTCGGGCGTCTTCGTCTCTTCAAAACCGAGCCGGGCTAATTCCTCGCGCATCGGCCTGATCATAATCTCTGGATAAGGCATGTCTTTGTCCTCCCTTAAATTTTCCTCGGAATCTTAACACAGACGCGCCGGCGGAAAGTTGTTTACGGTCGCCTGAGAATGATGCGGCGCGGTTCTTCACCGTCGCCGGAAATTCTAACGCGCCAGACGGCCGACTCGGGCAGCGGATAGGCGCGGCCTAAGCGTTCGGCCCACTCGATGACGACGACGGCGCTTTCGTCCGCCAGTAACTCGTCAAGATCGACGGCGTGGCCCGCGCCCGCGCCTTCGGGCAGGCGGTAGAGATCGAGGTGATAAATCGTCAGACGCCCGTCGTAACGGTTCACCAGCGTGAAGGATGGACTGCTCACTTCGTCTGCGTCGAAGCCGAGCGCGTGAGCCAGCCCCTTAACGAAGACGGTCTTACCGGCCCCGAGCGGCCCGTCGAGCAGCAAAATCTCACCGCCGGCGAGCCGCGCGCCTGTTTCTTCCCCGACCGCGAAAGTCTCTTTGGGGCTGTGTGTATTCCACTCTCGGCGCTGAACGTCCGACGACACAGTGTCGCTCATCCGGGCATCTCCCCGAGCGGATCGAGAGAGCGGATGGCGGCGGGCAGGTATTCGCGGATGTCCGAAGCCGTCATCGAGCGCATCCCCTTGTCGTCAGCCGCCATGTCGCCGGCCAGACCGCCGACGTAAACAGCGGCGATGGTCGCCGTCAGCGGATCAGCCTGCTCTTTAAGCGCGCCGTAGGCTTGTGCGAGGAAGCCCGTGATGATGCCCGTCAAAGTGTCGCCAGAGCCCGCCGTGCCGAGTCCGGCATTGCCGGTCGAGTTGACGAAAACGCGACCGTCGGGCGCGGCGATGAGTGTCCGCTCGCCTTTCAGGACGAGGATCAGTTGATGCTTCACCGCGAATTTTCGCGTCGTGCCGACACGATCTCCTGCGAGGTTCTCTTTGCCTTTTTCGTCTCCGAGCAGTCTGAGCATCTCGCCTTCATGCGGCGTGAGGATAAGCGGTCGCTGTGAACTGCCGGACAGTTCCGCCGGCCACGGGGCGAGCGCATTCAACCCGTCGGCGTCGATCACGACGGGCGTCGTCCGCTGTTCGACAAGCGCCCGAACGAGCCGGCGGGGGCCTTCTTCCGCGGAGGAAAGGCCCGGCCCGATGGCCACGACCTGTGCCCGCTCAGCCAGACGAATAATCTCATCCACAGCTTCTTCACTCGCCGCGCCGCTGCCAGTCTCAGGCAGTGCGGCGGTCATTACCTCGGGCATCAGTCTCGAAGCAATCGGCGATACTGCCGATGCGGGAGCCGCCACTGTGACTAACCCAGCGCCGGCGCACATAGCCGCGTTGCCACTGAGCACGGCCGCGCCTGTGAACCGACGCGACCCGGCGATGACGAGCGCATGGCCGTGCGTGTACTTGTAAGAGCCGGGCGCGTAGCGGGTCCGGCTCAGCCACCCGCTCGCGTCTTCAGCTTCAGTCAGAAAAAATTGCGTGGGCGACTCTTCGAGTAGATGGCGGGGCGTGCCGATGTCTGCGATGACGAGTTCGCCGCCTAAGTGAGCCGCGGGTGGCAGCACGTTGGCCGGCTTCGGCGCGGTGAAGGTCACGGTCAGATCAGCCTGCACTGTGGGTCCGAACGGGTGTGAGAGATCTGCGTTGAGACCGGAAGGGAGATCGATTGAAACGATGAGCGGGCGCGGGTGTGTGCCTTCCGAGCGGCGACGTTCGCGCAATCGGGCGAGGTGTGCCGTCACACGCTTAAAGATGTCCCCGAGCGGGCGCGTCAGACCCGTCCCGAAAAGGGCGTCTATGACAATATCGTAATCTACACGGCGGCTTATGACTTCCTCCCAACTCTCTTCCGACGCGCACTCCACGAATGACAGGCGCGTCGTCGGAGTATCAGTTGAAAAATGCACGGCCGCGGCGAGTTGGCGAACAATCTCGAAATTAGTGCGCGCGTCACCTTGAGCGTCTTCGGTGCGGCCAAAAAGCGCTACCTCGATTTGGGCAACGCCTGCCATCCACAGCACCCGAGCCAGTGCCGCCCCGTCCCCTCCGTTGTTGCCGCGCCCGCAGAGTATGAGTGCCCGCAAACTCCTGTGCCGTACCTTGAAACGAGAAAGGATAGCGCGGGCCGCGGCATTGGCGGCGGCCTCCATCAGAAGCAGGGAAGGAACGGCGTACCGCTCGGTCGTCAAACGGTCCAGTTCGCGCATCTCTTCGGCCGCAACGATTTTACGCACGCTGGAATGATAGAGAGGCAGAGCCGAAGCGGTCAACTTGACGAGGCAAATGGGTGTGCGGAAGCGAAGGTAATGGCCGTTTGAAATAAGAAAGCGCCAGATACAGCGCCTCCGCTGTGCCTGCCGCTACGTTAGCCGTCCTTCTTATTTTATATCCAACTGAAAAGTCATAATTGAGATGAATCTCCAGAAATTATTTTTGCACCAAACAGAATGCGCGGAAGCCATGTGGAAATGTGCTGTCGAGCGGCGCGGAAAACAAAACGGGCCAGACTATTTGAACAGTCCGGCCCGTTTTGCGTGCAGCAGAAAGGGGAGAAGTTAAGCTGAGTCCTGCTGCTTGTTGGTTCTCTCAGTTAGCTGCGCGCCGCATCGCGACGCTTGCGGATGCCAGCAGCGATGCCGGCCAAGCCCGTGCCGAGCAGGATCATTGAGGCCGGTTCAGGAATCGGGGCACCAGCCGGCGCGAAAGCCGGCGCATTCTCCGTGATTCCGTTAATGACACCAAGATTTCCTGTGGTGAAATTGGTAGCATTGGTACGAATCACGAAAACGAACGAGAACGAGCCCGGTCTCAGATTCGGTGGCGGCGTAAAGTTGAATCCGACTGTCTCGCCCGGAAGGGCATCACGCGTGGCCAAGTCGGCCACACCGTCGCCCGCGGTTCCCATCACAAACAGACCGGGTGCGATGCTGATTGAGGTGCCATCTTGAATCTGCGCCACACTGGTCGTGAAACCAGCAAAATTGAACATGCTGAGGCGGCTGATAGCACTGGCCGACGAGGCGTTGTTGGTGAATTGGTAGTAGAAATCCAGCGTGCCGCCGGCATTTCGTACCACCGCGGTTCTCGCGTTCCCATTAAAGGAAGCGTTTGAGACGAACGTGTTGAAACTGCCTAGCAGCGAGATGTCGTTGGCGACATAGGTTGTGGTGACGGGAGTAACCGAAGTTGTTACTGCCGGAACGGTCGGCAGCGGGGTGACCGCCACCGGGCCAGCTAGTGCTGAGGGCGCAAAGGCTGTGCCGATCAGCACTAGGAGCGCAATGCTCAAAGCAAAGGGTTTGAGCATCGTCGCGAAGTTTTTCATGGTGAATCCTCCTAGGTGATTCATGGGTTCTGACTCGATCGAGTTTAGTCTAACTTTTCCTGTGCGGCCTCATTTCTGAGGTTTCATACCGACAGGCATTGCGCAATGCGCTGCCGAAAGAATGCCTCTGATCCGCACATCAAGGGCAAGTTCGACGAGGTAAGGAAGGGGCAACCTTCCGGTTGAAATCCGAGGTAGGAGACTTCAGGAGCCGCTCGTTGCTGGAATCCACTTCACTACCTTCAGGAAGTTGAAAAGTTGTAATGTGAAGATACTTCCAAAATTCACTGATCCAAAACTTCAGCGTCTAAAGTCTTACCTAAGCTCCTCCATAATAGGTGCGCCCGCTAAAAACGGCTAATCATTTTTCATTTCATGAACTGGCTGAATATAAACATGACGGTTAAATCGTTCATTTCCAGAAAGTTGTCCGCAACTCATGGCCTGATGCCCGGACTCTATCGCCGCAAAGTTCGAAATACCTTGAACGCACGGTTGATTACATTGGCTGATTCCGGCAATTTTAGCAAATAAGTTACAGTAAAATAAAATAGGCCATACGGTACGAGCACCAATACGCCCATTAATAATGGCTGACTGAGATCGAAAGACAATTTGATGGCCCAGCCAAATGCCGCGCTTGAAACGGCCGCGAGCCATAATTGGGAGATGAAAGAGACTGAGAGGCCCGTGCGGCCGATGCGCTTGTTGAGCGTGCGGCGCAGCAGGAAAAATTCGACCCACCCGGCCAGCCCCGAAGAGGCCGTCAGGCCGGCAGCGCCCCAACGCAGGTCAAAACCGAGGGCCGGCGTGAGTTGAAGCGCGAACAGATACCCGAACACCGTCGCCTGCA
Organism: Pyrinomonadaceae bacterium; assembly: GCA_050748185.1. Lineage (GTDB taxonomy): Bacteria > Acidobacteriota > Blastocatellia > Pyrinomonadales > Pyrinomonadaceae > JACCRA01. The sequence continues at coordinate 2,961 of JBOGOY010000149.1, read as the reverse complement.
CCACCCGCACCACGGCGTAACGCAGTGGCGTCCGCGTGTCGTGGAGCGCGTAATAGGTCGAGGAGTAGAGTCGCCCGAGCGTCGAAGCGAGCAGGCCCACGGCCGAACCGGCCAGAATCGCCCAGACATATTGCGAATCCGCGCGAGTAAACTGGCCCGTCTGGTAGAGCACGCCGACGATCACATCGCCGAGGGCGAGAAAAGCCACCGCCGAGGGGACGACGAAGAAGGCGATCTGCCGCAGTCCCGCGTCGAGTCGGCGGCGGAGTGTGGCGGCCACTTCCGACGCCTCGCCGGTAATGCTCGACATCGCCGGCAGTTCCGCCGCCGACACCGACATGCCGAAGAGGCTGACGGGCAGCGTGTAGATGCTCTGCGCGAAACTGATCGCCGAGACCGCGCCGATGGGCAGCAGGCTCGCCAACTGTGAATCAACAAAGGCGCTGATCTGGATCACGCCCCGGCTGAAGAAGACCGGGAAAAAGTCGCGGACCACCGTGCGGACGTGTGTCGAGGCCACGTCGAGCGCGGGGCGCAAGTTTTCGACCAGACGCAGCACGGTCGGCAGTTGCACGCCGAACTGAAGCAGGCTGCCGGCGACCGAGCCCCACGCCGCATACTCCGCGAGCGGGAATTGGCCTACTCTCCGGCCGAAGGCGACGAGGGCCGCGATGATCGAGACGTTCCAGATGATCGGCGCGGTGTACGAAAGAAAGAAGCGGCGGTGGCTGTTGAGTACCCCGAGGCACCATGCGGACAACACGAGGAGGCCCGCGCCGGGAAAGAAGATTTTGACAAGCCTGACCGTCAGGTCGTAGCGCTCGCCCTCGAAGCCGAAGGCGATGAAACTCGTCAGGTAAGGCGCCGTCAAAACTCCGAGGAGTACGAACACCGACGTGACGAGAGCAAGCAGCGTGAAGATCGCGCCGGCCATCCGTCCCGCCTCGCGCTTTTCACCCCGCGCCAGCAGGTTGGCGTAGACGGGGATGAAAGAGGCCGAGAGCGCCCCTTCGCCGAAAACGTTTTGCAGGAAATTGGGAATCTTGAACGCCGCGTCGAAGGCGTCTTTCGCCGCCGAGGGGCCGAAGTAGTAGGCGAAGACGCGCTGGCGGACGAGGCCGACGATGCGGCTCAGGAGGATGCCCGCGCCGACGAGAAAGGCGTGCTTGCTGGTGCTGCCAGCGCTTCCCCCATGTCTGGCCTGACGCGCGGACGGAGGCGCGGAAGGAAACTCACCGGTCGCTTCGCCCACCTGTGTCAGTGTCTCGCCCGCGTTCTCGTCGGCGTGAACGGCGGAAAAATCCGCCGTCAGATTTGTGTCACTTTCTAAGTCGGTTGGGTGTGGCTGGGTTCCCGGTGTCGAGGGGTTCGGTTGGTCGTCGGCTGGCTGCGCGGGCCGAGAGTTTTTCTCGTCGTCTGGTGGATTCATCTCGGTGCTTATAATTCGTAGTCCTTGATCTTGGTGAGCAGCGTTTTATAACTGACGCCGAGCGCTTCGGCGGCACGCGCTTTGTTGTCATCGCAGGCGCTCAATGTCTCGGCTATTTTATGCCGTTCTACGAGACGCACAGCGCGGTCGGTCGCCTCCGCCAATGTCCCCGAAGTGTCCAGCTTCCCTAAGGCCTGTGAATGCGCGCCAACGACCCCGACCGTTACCGGGCCGGCCAGCCCGAGGTCGCGGGCGGTGAGCGCCGCCGCGTCGGCGAGGATACAGGCCCGCTCGATCGAGTTTTCGAGTTCGCGCACGTTGCCCGGCCAGTGGTGTCGGCGGAGCGCGTCGAGCGAGTCGTCGCTCAAGGTTGTCTCGCGCCGGCGCAGTTCGCGCCCGAACTGCGCGGCGAAGTGGCGGGCGAGCAGCACGATGTCTTCGCCCCGATCGCGCAGGGACGGAATTTCGACAGGGAAAACCGCGAGGCGAAAGAAAAGATCGCGGCGGAACTCGCCGGCCTCGGCCGCGCGCTGCAACTCGCGGTTGGTCGCCGCGACGATCCGCACGTCAACCGGGACGGGAGCGCGGCCCCCGATGCGATCGACCGTCTTCTCCTCGATGGCGCGCAAGAGTTTCCCCTGCACGCCGAGGGGCAGTTCGCCGATCTCGTCGAGAAAGATGGTGCCGCCCGCCGCCAACTCGAACTTGCCCTGCCGCCGCTCGGTCGCGCCGGTGAACGCGCCGCGTTCGTGGCCGAAGAGTTCCGACTCGATCAGCGTTTCGGGGATCGCCGCGCAGTTGATCGCGACGAAGGGCTGGTCGCGGCGTGGGCTGAGGTAGTGGACGGCGCGCGCGAAGAGTTCTTTGCCCGTGCCCGACTCGCCGAGCAGCAGCACGGTCGCTTCGGTCGGCGCGACGCGCTGCGTCTCCGCCACCACGCGCTTGATGGCTTCGGACTCGCCGATGATGCGCGGAAAGCCGTAACGGCGCGACCACTCTTCACGCAGCAAAATGTTCTCGGTGCGGAGACGCGCTTGTTCGAGCGCGCGCCCGACGAGGAGCAGCAGGTGGTTCGAGTCCACAGGCTTCTGTAGAAAGTCGTGCGCGCCCTCTTTCATCGCCTGCACGGCCTCGTCGATCGAGCCGTAGGCCGTCATCACCACCACCTGCACTTCAGGGTCGGCGGCGCGCGCCGCGCGCAGCACGTCGAGGCCCGAGCCGTGCGGCATTCTGAGATCGGTCAGGATGAGGCGGTGCGGGGCGCGGGCGATCTCGGCGGCGGCGGCGCGAGCATCGGCGCATTCGGTCACGGTGTAACCGGCGTTCTCCAGCGTCAGGCGCAGGACGCGACGCAGGCTGTCTTTGTCTTCGACAAGCAGAACGTCAAGCATGGGGTGTCGGTGAACGTGACGCGGCGGCGCGGATGTGCGCTTGGCCCCTCTGGTTCGGCCGCGCGCCGGTCAATCGTTGATGATCAACTCCGCGCGTGTCAAGTGCCTGTCCCGCAAACATACGAGCGGGGCGTTGAAGAG
>JBOGOY010000148.1:0-7586 GCA_050748185.1 Pyrinomonadaceae bacterium | reverse complement strand
CAGGGACGTGTGGCGCGTCTGCGCGCAACTCGGACTGGAACTGGAAGCACACGGCGACGGACGCGCCGTGCGCCAGAGCCCGGGGGCGGGCGTTCCTTTGCGCGCCGGGCAGACCGTGCGCGTCGAGTTCGGCCGGGGCGGATGAGAGAAATGATGAATGATGAGTGATGAATGATGAATTAAAAGGCGGCTGATTTTTTATTCAGCATTTCGTATTCATCATTCATCATTTTGATTAGGAGTGAGCAATGACCCTACCCCCGCAGGGCAGTCAGCAGTACGAATTGCGGCGGCGGATCGTCGGTTGTCGCGAGCGTTTGCGCCGGGGCCGGACAGCACCCAAAATAGCGGCGCGCGACACGGCGACGATGCCCTCCGGGCAGAGGGAAAGTTTGTCTCCTCCGGGCACACCCGAACTGCCCGCCGAAGAGGGACGTCGCACGCGCCGGGCGGAAGTTGAATTTTACGAAGGCGCGAAGGACGACGTAGCAGCGTGAACATCCTGACTGCGGCTCAACACATGCGCGCCGCGACACAAGACGCGGCGGGGCTCTTTGACAACGAAATAACCGGATTCTCTATCGACTCGCGTTCGACGGCGGAGGGCGAACTTTTCTTCGCCCTCTCGCCCGTCGATTACGTCCGCCACGGCTTCACCGGCGGCCCGACGGCGGCCGACGCCCACGACTTCATCCCCGACGCTTTCGCGCGCGGAGCGGTCGCGGCGGTCGTGCGTGGCGAGCGCGTCGCAGGGGACCACAGGCTGGCCGAGTTTCGAGATCGACTGCTGCTCGTCGAGGACGTGATCGAGGCGCTGCAACTGCTCGCGCATGACGTGCTTGCCGAGTGGGCGCACCCTGTCGTCGGCATCACGGGCAGCGCGGGCAAGACGACGACGAAAAACTTGACGGCCCACGTCCTCGCACACGCCGGGCGGCGCGTGCTGAAGAGCCAGAAGAACTACAACAATGAACTGGGCCTGCCGCTCTCGATCCTGCAAATGATTGAGTCGGGCACGCGCCCCGCCGAATATGACGTAGCCGTGCTGGAGATGGGGATGTCCACGCCGAACGAATTGCGACGGCTCTGCGAAATCGCGCCGCCGGATGTCGTCGTCGAGTTGCTCGTCGCGCCGGTCCATTTGGAGTTCATGGGCTCGATCGAGCAGATCGCGGCGTCGAAGGCGCAACTCGTCGAGGGTCTGAAGCCGGGCGGTACGGCCGTTCTCAACGCCGACGATCCTCTGGTCGCCGCGATGCGTGATAAGCACCGGGGTGGGCCGACGCTGACTTTCGGCATCGATCAACCGGCTGACGTGACGGCGCTCGACATTGACGCCGCGCGGCTGGGCCGGATCAGTTTCCGCCTGCGGACGCCGGGCGGCGAAGCGCCGGTCGCGCTGCCGCTGACCGGGCGGCACAACCTGATGAACGCGCTCGCGGCCTCGGCCGTCGCCAACACCTTCGGACTCAGGGCGGAAGAAATCGCCGATGCGCTCTCGTGCGCCGCGCCCTCAGAGATGCGCGGCGTGCTACTCGAATTCGCGGAGGGCTTCGCGCTGATCGACGACTCTTACAACTCGAACCCGCGCTCGCTCCTCAGCATGGTCAAGTCGCTCGCCGAAGGCTGTGGCGATCCCCACAGCGGCGGGGGGCGGCGCACGGTGGTCGTCGCCGGGGAGATGTTGGAACTTGGTCCCGAGGCCGCGCCAATGCACCGCGAGGCGGGCCGCGAGATCGGGCAGACGGGAGTTGACGTGCTGTGGGGGGTGCGCGGCCTCGCCGATGAGTTATTGGCGGGCGCACGCGACGCCGGGATGGTTGACGACGAGGCGACGAGGTTTTTCGCGTCGTCGGAAGCGGCCGCCGCCGCGCTCGTCGAAGAAGTCCGCGCGGGCGATCTGGTTCTGATCAAAGGCTCGCGCGGCGTCCGCACGGACGTGATCGTGCGCGCCCTGCGCGAACGGTTTCGGTTGAAAGATGACAAGGCTGAGTCGGCGGGAGGCAGTTGAGAGAGTTGAGTCAGAGCAGCAACGCTCCTGACCACTGCTCCTGACCACTGATCACTGACCACTGATTTAACTCATGCTCTATCATATCTTCTACGAATGGATCTTCCGCAACCTCTCGCAGCAGTCGCCCGAGTCCGTCTTCGTTAGGGCGCTGAACGTCTTTCAGTACGTCACGTTCCGCACGGCCTACGCGACGGTGACGGCGCTCTTGATTTCGCTCGTCTTCGGCGGGCGGGTCATCCGCGCGCTGAGGGAATGGAACGTCGGCCAGCAGATCCGCGAAGAGGGGCCGCAGGCGCACATGGCGAAGCGCGGGACGCCGACGATGGGCGGCGTCCTGATCATCGGCTCGGTCCTCATCTCGACGCTGCTGTGGGCGCGTCTTTCAAGCCTCTACGTCTGGATCGCGATCATCGCGACCGCGCTCTTCGCCGTCATCGGCTTCATGGACGACTACGCGAAGGTCGACAAAAAACAGAGTCTCGGGCTGACGGGCCGGCAGAAACTGGCCGCGCAATTTTTAGTCGCGCTCGGGGTGTGGGCCGCGCTCTACTTCTCGAACGGCTACGAGTGGAATCTGAGCATCCCGTTCATCAAGAAGACGGACCTGACGGCGATCACGCAGATCGGCCCGTGGCTCTACCTGCCGTTCATCCTGCTGGTGCTGATCGGCGTCTCGAACGCCGTGAACCTGACGGACGGCTTGGACGGTCTGGCGATCAGCGTCACGTTCATCGCGATGGTGACGCTGACAGCGTTCACTTACGTGAGCGGCGACGAACGGTGGGCGAAGACGTTGCTCGTCGAACACCGGCCGGGCGTCGGTGAGTTGACGGTCTTTTGCGGGGCGATGGCGGGCGCGAGCCTCGGGTTCCTGTGGTACAACTCGCCGCCCGCAGAGGTCTTCATGGGTGATGTCGGCAGCCTCGCGATCGGCGGCGCGATCGGCACGATCGGCATCCTGACGAAGCAAGAGTTGATCCTTGTATTGGTCGGCGGCGTCTTCGTGCTGGAGGCGCTGTCGGTGATGCTGCAAGTCTCTTTCTTCAAGTTCACGCGCCGCAGCACCGGAACGGGTCGCCGGCTGTTCAAGATGACGCCGTTGCACCATCACTTCGAGTTGCAGGGCTGGAAGGAGTCGAAGGTCGTCTTCCGCTTCCTGATTCTGGCGATCCTGTTCGCGCTGTTGAGCCTCTCAACCTTAAAACTTCGTTGAAGCGGGGAATGAACCACAGAGACACAGAGGCACGGAGAAGACGAGCGGCAAAAGGTGGCCGCCTCGCCACAGAAAGGCGTTCTCTCCCTTGTGTTCAAAGTTCGTTGCACTCTATCTGAAGGTGCCTCTGTGGTGAAAACAAAGTTGTGGAGTTAACGGGCAAAAAAGTTCTGGTGATCGGCGCGGCCCGCAGCGGCGTAGCGGCGGCGCGTTTCCTCGCGCAACGCGGCGCGGTGGTGGCGCTGCACGATCAAAAACCGGTCGAGGCATGGACGGAAGAAGCACGCGCGTTGAAAACGGATGGCGTCGGGTTGGTCCCCACAGAGGCTCCGATATGGTTGCTGGACCAGATCGAGTTGATGGTGTTGAGCCCGGGCGTGCCGGCGACGATCATCCCGGTGCGCTACTGCGAACGGGCGGGCGCGGAAGTGATCGGCGAGGTCGAACTGGCTTACAGGTTCCTGCGCGGTCGCGTCGTCGGCATCACAGGGACCAACGGCAAGACGACGACGACGGCGCTCGTCGGCGAGTTACTGAAGGGCGCGGGACTCTTCACGCAGGTCGGCGGCAACATCGGGACGCCGCTCGTGTCGCTCGTCGAGACTTCGCGCGAAGACGGCTGGACGGTGGTCGAGTTGTCGAGTTACCAACTCGAAACGATCAGAGAGTTTCGCCCGACGGTGGCCTGCGTGCTCAACCTGATGCCGGATCACATGGACCGCTACGAAACGCTGACGGAGTACGGCGCGGCCAAGCACCGCATCTTCCGCAACCAGCGGGCCGGGGACGTGGCGATCCTGAACGCGGACGACGCGGTCGTCTCTTCTTGGGCCGAAGGGCTGCGCGCGCAAGTCGTCTTGTTCAGCACCGCCGGGCGCGAACTGGAAGAAGGCTTGTTCCTGCGCCGTGCGACCGGCGAACTCGTGTCGCGCACCCGCGACGGCGAGCGAGTATTGATTAAGCGAGACGAGATGCAACTGCGCGGCCTGCACAACGTCCAGAACGCGCTGGCGGCGCTGGCGGTGGGGCTCGCGTGCGGCGCATCGCCCGACTCGATGCGCGAGACGCTGAAGAGTTTTCGGCCGGTCGAGCACCGCTTGGAGCGCGTCGCAGAAGTTGGCGGCGTCGAGTTCTACAACGACTCGAAGGCGACGAACGTGGATGCGGCGGTGAAAGCGCTTGAAGCCTTTGCCGACGCGCCCGGCCAGATCGTTCTGATTCTCGGCGGCCGCGGCAAGCACGCGCCCTACGCTCCGCTCGCCCGGTTGATCGAGCAGAAGGCGCGCGCCCTCGTCCTCATCGGTGAAGACGCTGATCGCATCGAGGCGGAGTTGAAACAGCACGCGCCGGCGGTCGAACGCGCCGCCGACATAATGGACGCCGTTCGCCGCGCCCACGCGCTGGCGCGGCCCGGCGACGTGGTGCTGCTCGCCCCGGCCTGCGCCAGTTGGGATATGTTCGACAATTTCGAGCACCGGGGAAGGGCATTCAAAGACGCAGTAAGCAGTATTCAGCAATCAGTAATCAGCTAAAGACAAAAGCTGCTACTGACTACTGACTACTGACCGCTGACTACTGTTTCATGGCTAAGAAACTTCAAACGGATGAGTGGCTCTTCGGCGCGGCGGTGGGGCTGGCGCTGTTCGGCCTCGTGATGGTCTATAGCGCGGCGGGGCCGCTCGGGTTTCAGCGGGGCGGCAGCCAGTTTCAGTATGTCTTGAAGCAGGGCGTGTGGACGGTCGGGGGCTTGGCGGGGATGCTCCTACTGATGAACACGGATTACGGCTGGCTGCGACACCGCTGGATCGTGACCGGTGCGGTCGCGCTGACCGTGGTGCTGCTTGTCGCGGTCTTCGGCTTCCGGCGCATCAACGGCGCGCATCGCTGGATCAATCTGGGCTTCGCGTCGTTCCAGCCTTCGGAGTTGGCGAAGCTGTCGCTGATTGTCTTTCTCGCGCGCTTTCTCGAACGGCGCGCGGGCGAGGAACACAGCCTGAAGACTCTGGGGCCGTGTCTGGCCGTGACAGGACTGTTCGTCGTGCTGATCGGGGCCGAGCCGGACCTCGGCACGGCGATGTTGCTCGGAGCGATCTGCCTCGCGCTGTTGCACACGGCGGGCGCGCCGGTGCGCTACCTCGGGTTGATGGGCGCGGCGTCAGCGGCGGGCGTCGTCCTGATGATCGCGCTCTTCCCGTGGCGCATGAAGCGTTTCGCGGCGTTCCTCGATCCGTGGGCCGACGCGCAGGGGACAGGCTATCAAGTGGTCCAGTCACTACTGTCAGTCGCGTCGGGCGGCATCGATGGGCTCGGGTTCGCCGAAGGGCGGCAGAAGATGCTGTTCCTGCCATTCGCGCATTCCGACTATATCTTCGCGGTGGTCGGCGAAGAGTTGGGGCTGGTGGGCGCGCTGACGGTGCTGGGGGCTTTCGGTCTCTTTCTGTGGCGGGGCGCACGGGCGGCGCGGCGCGCGCCGGATCGCTTCGGGATGCTGCTGGGGATGGGCATCGTCACCAGCATCGTCGTGCAGGCGCTCTTTAACATGAGCGTCGTGCTGTCATTGGTCCCCCCGAAGGGCATCCCGCTGCCGTTCATCTCCTACGGCGGCTCTTCGATGCTGCTGACGCTCTGCTCGGTCGGCGTGCTGCTGAATATTTCGCAGCAGGGAAGCGAGCAAAAGGATTTGCGATTTGAGATTTCTGATTTGCGATTAGAAACAGGCGTCGGAAGATCCATCCAAATCAAAAATCAAAAATCAAAAATCGCAAATCAGGGGTCTTGCTGATGCGCGCGTTGTTCGCCGCCGGTGGGACGGGCGGCCACATCTACCCGGCGCTCGCGGTGGCGAAGGAACTGGTCAGCCGCCACCCCGACGCCGCCGTCAGGTTTGTCGGCACGGCGCGCGGGTTGGAGACGCGATTGGTCCCCCAAGCCGGTTTTGAACTATCGCTCATTGAAAGCGCGGGCCTGATGAATATGGGAGTTCATCAGCGCCTGCGCGGCCTGTGGTTGCTGCCAAAAAGTTTCTTCGCGGCGCGGCGGCTGTTAACAGAGTTCAGGCCCGACGTGGTCGTCGGCGCGGGCGGCTACGTGACAGGGCCGGTGCTACTTGTGGCCGCCTTGAGCCGTAAGCCGACACTCGTGATGGAATCGAATGCGGTGCCGGGCTTCACCAACCGCCGGCTCGCGCCGTTCGTGAACGCGGCGGCCGTTTCGTTCGAGCAGACGCGGGCCTACTTCCCCGCGGGTCGTGCGGTCCTGACGGGCAACCCCGTCCGGCGCGAGTTCTTTGACATCCCGGTGAAAGTGCGCGACCCTGCACGTTTTTCGTTGCTGCTCTTCGGCGGCTCGCAGGGCGCGCGCGCCGTCAGCGACGCGATGCTCGACGCGCTCGCGCACCTCGCGCCGCACCGCGCGCGGCTGCACGTCACGCATCAGACCGGCCCGCTGGATTTCGCGCGCATTCGCGACGCTTACGCGCAAGCAGGCTGGTCTGATTACTCGGACGTGCGCGAGTACATCGACGACATGGTGTCGGCCTTTGCGGCGGCCGACGTGATCGTCTCGCGCGCCGGCGCGACGACCAGCGCCGAACTGATGGCGGCGGGCCGCACCGCGATCATGGTCCCGCTGCCCGGCCAGATAGAGCAGCGGCGCAACGCCGAGGTGCTGCAAGCGGCCGGGGCCGCGCGCCTGATGCTGCAACCGAATCTGTCGGGCGAGTCGCTGGCGCAAGAGATCAAAGCGCTACTCGACGACCCCGTGGAGATCACGCGCCGCGAGCAGGCGGCTCGGCGGCTCGCGAAACCAAACGCCGCGGCGGCGTCAGTCGAGTTGATCGAGAAGTTAGCGGCAAGGAAGTAATCAGCGATCAGTAGTCAGCCCTGAAAACTGAAAACTGAAAACTGAAAACTGATTCATGTTCAGAAGAATCCAACACGTCCACCTCGTCGGTATCGGGGGCATCGGCATGTCTGGCATCGCGGAAGTGCTCGCCAACCTCGGCTTCCGCGTCTCTGGCTCCGACCTAAAGCGTTCGGGCGTGACCGACCGGCTGGAACAACTCGGCGTCGAGTTCCAAGAGGGGCACCGGGCCGAGAACATCGGCGACGCGCAGGTGGTGGTGCGCTCGACGGCCGTGCGCGACGACAACCCGGAAATAGTTGCCGCGCGCACGCTCTCCATCCCCGTCATCCCGCGCGCCGAGATGCTCGCGGAGCTGATGCGCCTGAAGCTCTACACCGTCGCCGTCGCCGGGTCGCACGGGAAGACGACGACCACGTCGATGGTCGGGACGGTGCTGGGGCGGGGAGGACTCGACCCGACGGTGGTCGTCGGCGGCGTGGTCAACACGTTCGGCTC
>JBOGOY010000147.1:0-7632 GCA_050748185.1 Pyrinomonadaceae bacterium | reverse complement strand
GCGAGGCGCAGCCTCGCTGGTAATGAAGAATGCGCGCCGGTGAGTCACAGACTCACCGCACATCAGGCGGCACAGCCGCCACGACTGGCTGACTTTTGCAAGAGTTCCAGAGACACGATGCCGGTGTCTGAGAGCGCCTACGCCCGACCGCTTCGCCTTTCAAGAATTTCCCGGCAGAACTCCAGCGGATCAACGCGGCGCTTGAAGACTACAATCCCGTCCAGCGAAATCACCGGAATGTCCCAGCCGAAGCGCCGAACGAGTTCTGGATCGATGTCGATATTGACTTCTTCGAGCGTGAATTCGCCGGCGCACACCGCGGTACGGATGGCCGCTTTCGCTTCGTCACAGAGGTGGCAGCGCGGGCGCGTGTAAAGCGTGACTTTGACTCTTTCTCCGTCGCCCGGTGCGTCCTTATCGTTCTCTGAATTCATGGATGACCTCGGTTGCCGCAGCCGCGTGGCGCAAAAAACGTATTGCAACAGAAAGGTGAAAAGAGTATAAATGCAGCCACGCCAAGCCTTCTGTCTTACGTCTATTATTTCAGGCCTTGGCCGCTCTTCTAGTAAAGCATAGCATTCGCATTCCAGTGTCGTGAGAGGTCAGCCTCTCGGGCGGAGAGTTGTTTGAGCCGCTCGGGATAGGACTATATGCAGGCCGCCCAAGCTCTCTGGGCGCGTCTCAGATCAACTACAAGCTGAATTCGGAGGTTGCGTTTGAGCAGCGAGAAGAATCCGAACCCGCCCGGAGATCAGCGTCAGGAGTCGCCGTCCGTCGTCGAGAGCGCCGTCAACGCCCCCGCCACGGAAGCGTCCGCCGCCAACACAACGCCTGACGAGAAAGCGCGCGCCGCGCAACTCATCCGCGCGGCCGCCGGTCTGAACGCGGCCGGCGAGAAGTCTGCTAACAGCGAAGCGCAGCCGGGGAAAGTATCTGTGGACGGGAAGACGCCGGCCGCGCGTGCCGCCGCCGCCGGTGTGGGCGCGAAGGCGGTGGTCGCCAAGCCGGCACCCCGGACCTCGGCCGCCGTGGTCGAGACCCTCCCCGATTCGCCGATCAACAAGATGCGCCGCCGTGTCATCTGGGCCAGCGTCGCGGGCTTTTTGGGCGTCACGTCACTGGCGATCCTACGCTTCTTCCTGCCCCGGACTATTCAGGAACCGTCGAGCGTCTTCCGCATCGGCTTCCCCAACGATTACTCCATCGGGGTGGATACGAAGTGGCAGCAACAGTTCCGCATCTGGGTGGTGCGTAATCCCGAACGTATGTTCGTGGTCTACGCGCGCTGCACACATCTCGGTTGCACGCCCGACTGGAAGGCGAGCGAGAACAAGTTTAAGTGCCCCTGCCACGGTAGCGGCTACGACAGCGAGGGCGTCAACTTTGAAGGCCCCGCGCCGCGCCCGATGGATCGCGCGCATGTCGAAATGGACGCGCAGGGGCAGATCGTCGTCGATACCAACCGGCTCTACGAGTGGCCGAAGGGCGGCGAGAACGAGTTCGATGAAGCAGGGGCCTTCATACAGGTCTAGCCATTTTTGATTTTTGATTTGCGATTCAATCGGAGGGCGTTGAGCGCTGCTCACGGCTGAAAATTAGAAATCGCGAATCAAAAATCAAAGATCGAAAATGGAGTGTCGTTATGGAGCCTGAACGTCCAGAGGGGAATGGTGACAAGGTGGCGGTGAAGCCAGCCGGCACGACCGTCGCACTGGCGGGTAAGGCGCGCGAACAGGGTCTCGCGCTGAAGGACCGCGCGCTCAAAGAGGCCGAAGGCTACAAAGACCCGCAGCAGACGCAACTCTGGAAGTCGATCTTCCGCGTTTCGCACGATCGCTCCGACCCGCGCAACCGCTCGCTCGCGATCCTCTCGAATGTCTTCCTGCACCTGCACCCGGCCAAGATCAACCGCGACGCCGTGCGCTACGGCTACACGTGGGGCATGGGTGGGATCACCTTTTATCTCTTCATCGTCCTGACGTTCACCGGCGTCCTGCTGATGTTCTACTACCACCCGACGAAGGTGCAGGCGTTCCGCGACATTCTCTACCTCGAACACGACGTTCCGTTCGGCAAACTCCTGCGGAACATGCACCGCTGGGCCGCCCACCTGATGATCATTACGACGTGGCTCCACATGTTCCGCGTCGTGCTGACCGGCTCTTACAAAAAGCCGCGTGAGTTCAACTGGTGCGTCGGCGTCGTGCTACTGGTGCTGACGCTGCTGCTTTCGTTCACTGGGTATCTGCTGCCGGACGATCAGCTCGGCTTCTGGGCGGTGACGGTGGGGACCAATATGGCGCGCGCCACGCCGATGCTCGGCAGCGAAGGACCGTTCGGGCCGCAACTCGGGATGACGCCGTTCAACGACGTGCGCTTCGGGTTGCTCGGCGGCTCGATCGTGGACTCGAACGCGCTGTTGCGTTCCTACATCTGGCACTGCATCGGCATCCCGCTCATCGCCTCGATCTTCATGGCCGTCCATTTCTGGCGCATCCGCAAAGACGGCGGCATCAGCGGCCCCGCGCCCGTCATGCTCGAAAGCGAGATGAAGGCCGTGAAGAAATAGCTACAGGTCGTTCGATGGTTCGGTTGGGGAAACGGAGAGACTGAACATGTCAATGGCAATGTCCCGACCCCGCGGCGCCCGTTGGCTCTGGCTCGTGGCCGGGGTGGTGATCGTCGGCGTGCTGGCGCTGTTCGTGCAGGACTGGCACCAACTCTGGGAGATCAGTTCCACGCCGGACAATATCCCGATCGTCGCGATGATCCCACTGGTCATTTTCTTCACGTGGCTCGGGCTGAAGCAGGCGCGTGAGACGGATCGGCTGATCGACGAACTGGAAGCGGACCCGCAACTCGCCAAGACGCACTACCGGAAGATTCAGCCGTGGCGGCCCGGTTGGGCGCGCGAACTGCATGTCTGGCCCTACCTTGTGCGCGTCGAATTTCTCGCCGCCGTGATCGTGACGCTGATCCTGTTCGTCTGGTCCATCACCTTAAACGCGCCGCTCGAAGAGCCCGCCAACCCGAACCTGACGATGAACCCGTCGAAGGCTCCGTGGTACTTCCTCGGGTTGCAGGAGATGCTCGTCTATTTCGATCCGTGGATCGCGGGCGTGGTGATGCCGTCGCTGATCATGGTCGGCCTGATGGTCTTCCCCTACGTGGACTCGAACCCGCTGGGGAACGGTTATTACACGATCAAACAACGGAAATTCGCGCTCGCGATGTTCGGCATCGGGTGGGTGACGTGGATTCTGCTGATCATCATCGGCACGTTCATCCGCGGCCCCGGCTGGATCTGGTTCTGGCCCGGCCAGACGTGGGACCACAACGCGGTCGTCTATGAGCGGAACCGGGATCTCCATGAACTCTTCGGCATCACGAGTATGCCCGTCAAGATGATCTTCGGCGCGCTCGTCGTCGGCGCGTTCTTCGTGCTGTGCGGGTTGTTCCTCCACTGGCTGATGAGGCGCACCGACTTTGATCGCAAGCTGCTGGCGCGGACCAGCTTGCTGCAATACCTGACGTTCCAGTTCTTCGCCATCACGGTGCTGTTCGCGCTGCCGGTGAAACTGCTTCTGCGTCTGGCTTTTAACATCAAGTACGTGTGGGTGACACCGTGGTTTAATGTCTAGTCGGTGAGCGGTGAGCAGTAAGCAGTATCTAATCTCTTTACTGCTCACTGCTCACCGCTCACTGCTCACTTACCGGAGGTATTGAAGGTGGCCGAGACTCCTGCCGACTCCGACGCTCTTGTGAAGAGAGAACCGGAAGATGCCGCCGCTACGCCGGCGCGCGATCCGATCACCAGCCGCTCTTCGAGCAGCATCCTGCTCGTCTGCGCGCTTCTCCTGATGGGCTCGCTCGGCTGGGCCTTGCTCGACGAGGTTTACCTCCAGCGCCCGTGGAAATCGTATCAGCGCGAATTCGTCGCGCGCTTTGATCGCTACTTGAAGAGCCTCAGGAAGCGGGACAACGCGACGGAGAAAGCGGTCAAAGAGTCGCCCGAGTACCAGCAGTTGGCGGCGGAGGTGGAAGTCGCCAAACAGTCATCAGATCCGCAGGTCAAAGAGATTGACCGGCAAGTGGGGTTCATCGACGCCCAACTCGGCGTCATCACAGAGCCGTTCCAGAACAAGCGTGGCGCTTTCACCGTCGTCAGCTACGAGATCGAGACGGCGGACGAGTCAGATAAGCCTAAACTCCGCCGCGAACTGGAAGAAATGAAGCAGGAGCCGGAGAAAATCGAAGTCCCCGCCGCCCCCGGCTCGAAGGAGACGAAAGAAGAGCAACTAAATTTCGCCCAACTCGAAGAGCGTTACAACCAGTTGAAGTTGGAAAAGGCGCGGCTCTTGTCGGAACGGGTCGCGGTGCGCCGCGAGTATGACGAGTTGGAGAGGAAGCGGCAGACGTATGTGAAGGACAACGTCATCGGGCTGACGCCCGTTCAGATCGGGAAACTGATCGACGCGAACGAAAAGTTCGCCTACGAGATCAAGCAGATCAACGTCAACGAGGCGGACGTCGTTGATCGCTGCGAGACCTGCCACCTCGGCACGCGCCAACCTCTGCGCCTGACCCCGGCGATGATGAAGCCGGCCGGGAGGGGGAAGCGGCCGGACGATCTCGCCCGCGCGTTCACCTCGCACCCGAGTCAGGAGCTATTGCGAATACACAACGTCGAACGCTTCGGCTGCGCGAGTTGCCATTGGGGCAACGGGCGCGCGACGACGAGCGAGGAAAAGGGACACGGCCGGCACCGCTTCTGGCTGCACCCGATGTTCAAGCGCGAGAACATGGAAGCGGGCTGCCAGCAGTGCCACTCCTCGGATCGCGTGCTTGATGGCGCGCCGAACCTCAACCTCGGCAAAGACCTCTTCTACGAGCGCGGCTGCGTCGGCTGTCACCGCGCCGAAGGCTTCGACCGCGACGCCGACGCGCTGGCCGGTGCGCGCCAGTCGGTCAAGCAACTCGAAGAGCAGCAGGCCGCTAACGAGCGCGAGTCGCGCCAGTTGTCGCTCGAAGCCGACAACGCCTCTGACGATACCGAAGCGCAACGCCTACGCGGCCGCGCCGTGGCGCTGAGGGTTACGAACAGCCAACTCGACTCGCGCATCGAGCAATTCAACCAGCAGGCCCGTTACCTGATGCTGGACCAGAAGAAACTCGGCCCGAACCTGAAAGACCTCCGGCTGAAAATGGGCGACCGGGCGAAGGGCTGGATCCCCGAATGGCTCAAAGACCCGCAGGCGTTCCGCCCCGGCACCAAGATGCCAACGTTCTGGTATCTGAATCCGGCTTCGGCCCATCTCAATAAAGACCGCGCCGAAGACGAGCGCAAGGCTATCGCCGCATACCTCTGGCAGTCGGCCTTCGACCCGGCGTCGGGCGGCGTCCCCAAGCAACAGCCCGGCAACGCCACACATGGCGAGGAACTGTTCAAGACCGTCGGCTGTATGGCCTGCCACTCGATCGGCGTGGGGGACCAGAGCGACGGGGGCGACTTTGCCGCCAACCTTCAGCGCGTCGGCGAGAAGGCCGATTTCAGTTACATCGTCCGCTGGATTTACGAGCCGCGCGAGCGCTGGGCTCCCTACTGCCCGAAGGAGAAGCGCGACCTGACGAGGGCGGACTACGACAAGAAGAAGCTGCCTTTCGTCTTTGATTCTGATCGCCACTCGAAGTGCCCGAACGACGGCGCGGAGTTGCAGGTGCAGAACATGACGGTGATGCCCAACTTCCGCCTCTCCGAGTCGGACGCGCGTGACATCGCCACCTACCTCTTCTCGCTCAGCGGGCAGCAAGCTAATTGGCCCGATGCGTCGTTCATGGACGATCCTAAACTGAAGGATCAGGGCTTCAACTTGATCAAGCAGTACGGCTGCGCCGGGTGCCACGAGATCAAGGGCTTCGAGGAAGAGCAGCGGATCGGCAAGGAGTTGACGACCGAGGGCGCGACGCCGCTCGAACGGCTCGACTTCGCCACGCTGACGCACGACGCCGAGCGCGGCATCGATCCGTGGACCGGGACGACGAGGACGCGCGACGACAAGAAGAAGGGCGAGTGGTACGACCGCCGCGGGTTCTTCGAGCACAAGCTGGAAGAGCCGGGCATCTACGACAAGGGCAAGGAGAAAGACCCGCGCGAGCATCTGAAGATGCCTAAGCCGCACCTCGTCGAAGACGGAGAGAAGCAGGAGCGCACGGCCCTCGTCACCTTCCTGCTGGGTAGCGTCGGCGCGGAGGGCGCGAATGTCCCCGCCTCGATGTTCTACAAGCCCGACGAGCAACGCAAAGCGATTCAGGACGGCTGGTGGGTGATCAAGAAATACAACTGCATGGGCTGCCACGGCGTACAGGTCGGGCAGAAGTCGGACTTGTCACAACTCGCGCTGTTCCAGACGCCGGAGGGCAAAGAGCAACTGCCGCCCGATCTCACGACCGAGGGCGCGCGCGTCGATCCGGACTGGCTGCTGCGCTTCCTGACCGACCCGAGTCTGAGCGGCGCAGACTTTCAAAAGACGGCGGCGAGCCACACCAGCGCGTCGGGCGGCGGTCGCGGCGGCGCGACACAAACGGCCGCCGCTACTAACGGCGCGCAGTCACCGGTCGTTGCTGTGAACGGCGGCACGGGGACCAACGGCGCGACAACGGCCGCGTCTGGCGGCAGCCCGAACTACGCGCCGCAGCCCGGCGCGAACCGCAACGGTGTGCGTCTGTATCTGAAACCACGGATGCCGACGTTCCACTTCTCGCCGAACGAGCTACGCACACTGGTCCGTTTCTTCATGGCCGTCTCCGCGCAGCAGGAGCCGTACATCAAGGAGGAGTCGGAACCACTCACCACGCAGGAACTCCAACTGGCGCGCGACATTTTCACTTCGACTACCGCGCCGTGTCTGAAATGTCACCTGAACGGTAATGCCGAGCACGACCTGACCGCCTCGGCCCCGAACTTCCTGCAGGCGGGCGAGCGCCTCAAGCCCGGTTGGACCTTCCGCTGGCTGCTCGATCCGCAGCGCATCATCCCCGGCACGGCGATGCCTTCCGACCTTTTTAGGCGAGAAGGCGAACGCTGGGTCTTCAATGCGACACAACTGCCCGCTTCGGCCAGCGGCTATGAAGGCGACCACGCGCGCTTGTTAGTCCGTTACATGCTGCAACTGACGCCCGACGAGCAGCGTCGGATTGCCTCGGGCTCGACGTCCGCCCCAACTGCCGCGCCGACGCCCGCGCAGACAAACGGCGAGGCAAACGACGCGGCCCCGACCGCGGCTTCGACCGGCGGCATGCATCACGGTGGCCCGCCGCCGCGGCGCTCCGTGCGGCGGAGGAAGAAATCACGGCCGCGCGCTTTCAGGGCTGTCTTACGCGGGAGGGGCGCGCAAATCATGAGGAAAGCGGCCCAGCAGCAGGCCGCCCCTTCGCCCTTAGCCGCACCTGCGCCACCAGTTGAAACTGCGCCGGGCGAATTCATGTACTGGTGAAGCAGTCATCATCTTTCAGAGGAGTAATCACGAATGCAGTGGAAAAAATATCGCACGCTCTTGTTAATGCTCATCGCCCTCTCGATGTTGGCGCTCGCGGCCGCCTGCGCTAGTGACGAAGACGAGGGCGATGAGGAAG
>JBOGOY010000146.1:2068-7683 GCA_050748185.1 Pyrinomonadaceae bacterium | reverse complement strand
GTTTTATGATTCACGAAGGTATCTGTCTCGAAATAGAACTGCCGCCGCTCGGAATGGCCGACGATGACGTGCGTCGCGCCGGCGTCGCGCAACATGTCGGCGGCCACTTCGCCGGTGTGCGCGCCGTGCTCCGAGACGGGCGCGCAATCCTGCGCGGCGACGCGGACGTTCGAGCCTTCGACCCGATCCGCCACCGTCTTCAACGCGGTGAAGACCGGCGCGATAATGACCTCGCAGTGATTGGCGTTCGCCACCAGCGGCTTCAAGCTGACCGCCGTCGCGGCCGCGTCGGCGATCAGTTTGAACATCTTCCAGTTGCCCGCGATGACAGGTCGTCTTTGCTCAACGCCTTTCGGCATCATTGGAATCCTTAGCGGGTGTCGGGGGTTGGGTATTGGGTGTCGGTGAAAAGATGATTTTAGCCGACACCCGAACCCCGGCCCCCGACACCTTATTTATCGTTCAACGCTGCGACGCCGGGCAATTCGTCGCCGGAGAGAAATTCGAGCGTCGCGCCGCCGCCGGTCGAGATGTGCGTGATGCGTTCGGCGACGCTAGCCTGATTCACTGCCGCAACCGAATCGCCTCCGCCGACGATGACCGTCGCGCCTCGGTCAGACGCTCCGGCCACGGCGTTGGCGATCCCGACCGTGCCTTGATCAAAGCCGAGTTCCTTTTCCTCGAAGATGCCCATCGGGCCGTTCCAGATGACGGTCTTCGCGTCTTCAAGCGCGCGCGAGAAGAGGGCGACCGTTTCCGTCCCGATGTCCACGCCGACCAACCCGACGTTGGTGAATTCAACGGGGATCACTTTCTTGCTTTTCAGCGGATCGAAACTGTCCACGACCACGTGATCCGTCGGCAGCAGCAACTCGACTTTCGCTTCAGCCGCGCGTTTCAAAGTCTCCAGCGCCGTCGGCATCATGTCGTCTTCGACGAGTGATTTGCCGACCGTGAAGCCCTGCGCCTTGAAAAACGTGTAGGCCATCGCGCCGCCGATCAGCAACTTGTCCACGCGCCGATCGATCAGCGCGTTGATGACCGGAATTTTGTCAGAGACTTTCGCGCCGCCTAAGATCGCGACGAACGGGTGCTCCGGGTCGCGAACGACGCGGCCGAGGTATTCGAGTTCTTTCTCCATCAACAGCCCGGCCGCGGCCCGCTCGACGAACTTCGTGATGCCGGCGGTCGAGGCGTGCGCCCGGTGGGCCGCTCCGAAGGCGTCATTGACGTAGAGATCACACAGGTCCGCTAACTCCCGCGCCATCTGTTCGTCGTTCTTCTCTTCTCCCGCGTGGAAGCGCAAATTTTCAAGCAGCAGCACGTCGCCGTCTTTCAATTTATCCACCGCCGCGCGGGCCGCCTCACCCAAACAATCTTCGGCAAATGCGACCGACTGGCCCAACAACCCTGACAGGTGTTCCGCCACCGGGCGCAGGCTGTACTTCTCTGCCCGCTCGCCCTTCGGCCGGCCGAGGTGCGAGGCCAGAATCACGCGCGCCCCGCGCTCGGTCGCGTAATTGATCGTCGGCAGCGCCCCGCGGATGCGCGTGTCGTCTTCGACCTTACCGTCGTCCGACAAAGGCACGTTGAAATCCACGCGCACGAACACGCGCTTGCCTTCCAAGTCGAGGTCTTTGATTGAGAGCTTATCCATAACAAGGCGACGGGTGTCGGGTGCCGGGTGTCAGTTATGACGGTTTTGAACCGACACCTGACACCCGGCACCCGTTTTACAGTCCTTTACCGGCAACGAATTTGACGAGGTCGCGGACGCGGCAGGAGTAGCCCCACTCGTTGTCGTACCACGAGAGGATCTTGATGAGTTTGCCGCCGATCACTTTGGTGTAATCGGCATCCACGATCGATGAGTTGTCGTTCTTGCGGAAGTCCACCGAGACGAGCGGTTCTTCGGAGAAGGCGAGGATGCCGCGCAACTCTTCGTTAGCCGCGTTCTTTAAGGCCGTGTTGACCTCTTCGGTCGTCGTCTCTTTCTCAACCTCGATGACGACATCGACGAGCGACACGTTAGGTGTCGGGACGCGGACGCTGATGCCGTCAAACTTGCCTTTCAGTTCCGGCAGGACGAGGGCGACGGCCTTGGCCGCGCCGGTCGAGGTCGGGATCATCGAGAGCGCGGCGGCGCGTGCGCGGCGCAGATCCTTGTGCGGCAGATCGAGCAACTGCTGATCGTTTGTGTACGAGTGGATGGTCGTCATCTGCGCGTTCCGGATGCCAAATTTTTCGTGAATCACTTTGGCGACCGGCGCGAGGCAGTTGGTGGTGCAGGAGGCGTTCGAGAGGACGTGGTGCTCGGCCGGGCTGTATTTGTCTTCGTTAACGCCCATCACGATCGTCAGGTCTTCGTCCTTCGCGGGCGCTGAGATGATTACTTTCTTGACCGTGCCACGCAGGTGTTTTTTAGCGTCTTCGGCCTTGGTGAAACGGCCCGTGGATTCGATGACGATCTCAGCGCCGACCGAGGCCCAGTCAATTAGCGACGGGTCTTTTTCCGCGAAAACGCGAAATTCGTCTTGGCCCACCCGGATGCCGTTCTCGGTGGCGGCGATTTCCTCTTCGAGGTTGCCGAGCACCGAGTCGTACTTCAGTAGGTGCGCGAGCGTCGCGGTGTCGGTGATGTCGTTGACGGCGACGAAGTCGATGTCGGGGTCGCCGATCGCGGTACGCAACACGTTACGCCCGATGCGGCCGAATCCGTTAATGCCCACTTTAACCGCCATGTGATGAATGCCTCCTCGCCAGCTTAAGATTTACTAACAACGATTCGGTCCCGGCGGGCCGGGCGCGCAATAAGCCCGACGCGCTCAGGCCGACAGGTAAAGCGCCCCCTCTGCTCACAACCACGCCTGCAAGAGAAGAAAGGGAAGATAATGCCCGCGCGCCGCAAGTGTCAAGAAAGCAGTGGTCAGTGGTCCGTGGCCGGTGAGCAGTGAAAACATCCTTCTCTGTCCACTGACCACTGACCGCGGTTCTCCGATTTATTGAAACTCCGCCCGGAAACGTGACGTAGTAGCAAAAGACCTGTCGTGCTCTACTTTAGCGGAGGTTTTAGCCCTCGCGACCGGTCGTTTCGCTTAATCACCATGAGGAGTTTCTGGCTCGATGTTCAGTTCCCGCTTGCGTACCACTTTGCAGACCGCGACGCTCTGGCTCACCGCCTGCGCCGTCACCTTCGCGCAGACGCCCGCGCCGCCGCCGCAGCAACAGACTCCGGCGCAACGAGAGGCCACGCGCCCGCCCGGCACGCAGCAGCAGCGCCAGCCCGTCACGCGCGAAGGCCGCCCCGTGACCGTCGATACCGACGCCCCTCCGGGAACGCAGCGCCGCGCGCCGCAGACGCCGCCGAGCACCAACCCCGCGACGTCGCCTTCGCCGCTCGATCCCATCCTGCTCCCGAGCCCTCAGCAGACGCCGGCCGATCCGGCCGATCCCGCGGCCGCCCCGACCGCCGACGTTCAAGAGGTGCGCGATCCGGAGTTCGTCACGGAGAAGCCCCGGCCCGTGCCGCCGCTTCCCTCCCTGACCCGGCTCGGCGTAACGAGTGGCAACTCCGTCCCGCTCACACTGAACGAAGCGATCCGCCGCGCGCTGGCGAACAACAACGACATCGAAATCGCGCGCAACGACGTGCGCTTTGCCGAAACGCAAATCCTCGCTATCCGCGGCGCCTACGACCCGGTTATTACGTTCACCCCGGAAGTCAATTATTCCGTCCGTCCCGTCGTCAACATCTTCGGCGGCGCGGGACAGGCCGGCACCGTCTCAACCACCGACATCAATAACAACTTTTCGGTCAACAAGCAGTTCGGCAAAGGTGGCGGCAACTTCACCTATTTTTTCAACAACACGCGAGAGACGACCAGTTCCAACGCCACGTCGCTCAACCCGTTTTACTCTTCAAGTCAGGGTCTGAACTTTACGCAGCCGCTTTTCCGCGACCGTTCGATCGACTTCAACCGCCGCCAGCTTCGCATCCAGCGTAAGCGGCTCGAACAATCTGACGCCGACTTTCGTCGCAGCACCGTCGAGGTGATCGCGCGGGTCCAGCGCGCCTATTGGGACTTAGTTTTTGCGCTGCGCGATCAGGAGAATCAGATCGCCAACGTCAACCTCGCGCGCGAAAACTTTCGCCGCACCGAGGCGAGCGTCGCGGCGGGCCGCTCCGCGCCGCTTGAGCGCGCAGAGATTCAGACCGAACTATCGAATCGCGAGTCCGCGCTGCTCATCGCCTCGCAACAGGTGACGGTTGCCGAAAACAACCTGAAGGAACTCATTCTGCGCGACCCGATCGCCCCCGAATGGACCGCCTCTCTCGTCCCGACGGACCAGCCGACGTTCGACGAGACGCCGGTGAACTTGACCGAGGTGCTGACCGAGGCGCGCGCCAACCGACCCGAACTGCGCCGCCTGCGTTTGCAGGAAGAGATCAACGACATCGACATCAAGTACTTCAAGAATCAGACTAAGCCCCGCATTGATGTCGGTGGCACGGTTTCGACGACCGGCCTCGCCGGCACTACAATTGCCCCGGCCGGGGTCACCGGCCCCGTCCCACTGATCGGCGGGGCTGAAGTGGCAGATACGATCGCGACCGCCTTTTTGCTTCAGCAGATTAATGTCATCCGTCAAACTTCCGCGCTGAATTTGGGGCCAATCACCTCCCCGACAATCACCCCAGTGAGTTCCACGCTTCCATCAAATCTGATCGGCGGCTACGGGCAGACGCTACGAAACCTGTTCAGCTTCGACACACGCAACGTCGTCGTCGGCGTGTCGATCCAGTTGCCGCTCAGGAATCGGACGGCCGAGGCGAACCTCACCGGCGCGCGTATCCAGAAGGATCAACTCGCGGCGCAGCAGCGTTTGCAGGATCAGTCGGTCGAAGTCGAAGTCCGCAACGCGGCGCAGTCGGTCGAGACGTCGCGCCAGCGCGTACTCACCGCGCGCGAGGCCCGGCGCAACGCCGAATTGCAACTCGCCGGCGAGCGCCGCCTCTTCCAAGTCGGCCGCTCGACGACGTTCCTGCTCTTCCAGCGCGAGAACCAACTCGTCAACGCGCGCAACTCAGAACTGCGCGCCGAGACCGACTATAACAAGGCGCTCGCCGACCTCCAGCGCGCCACTTCGACCACGCTGCGCGCCAACAACGTCATCGTTGACAACCCGCTGGCTCCTTAACATTTTTGATTTGCGATTTTTGATTTGCGATTTGATCCCAGAGAGGCCGCACCCAAAGCACCTCTTTCAAATCGCAAATCAAAAATCTACAATCGCAAATCAAAAATGAAAATCACCGCCGCCATCATCACTTTCAACGAAGCCGAGAACATTCGCGCCGCCTGCGAATCGGTCGCGTGGGCCGACGAAGTATTGGTCATCGACTCTGAATCCTTTGACGACACGCCCGACATCGCGCGCCGTTGCGGCGCCCACGTCATCACACGTCCGTGGCCCGGATTCACCGAGCAGAAACAATTCGCCGCCGACACGGCCACACACGAGTGGGTCTTCAGCCTCGATGCCGACGAGCGCGTCTCGCCCGAGTTGCGCGCGAGCGTCGAAGCGTTACGCCGCGCGCCGAACGTGCAGGTCGC
>JBOGOY010000146.1:0-2058 GCA_050748185.1 Pyrinomonadaceae bacterium | reverse complement strand
CGGCTACCGCATCGCGCGACGCTCTTTTTATATGGGCCGCTGGATTCGCGGAGGCGGCTGGTACCCTGACAATCAACTGCGCCTCTACCGCCGCGCGCGCGGGCGCTGGGCCGGCAAGTACGTCCACGAATCCGTCCGCATGGACGAAGGTGCGCGCGTCTCGACGCTTCAAGGCGACATCCTTCATTACAGCGTCCGCGACGCCGCACACCACCACCGGATGATCGGCGAGCGCTACGCTCCGCTCGCCGCCCGTCAGATGTTCGAGCAGGGCCGTCGCACCACACCGCTCAAGATCGCGGTCGCCGCGCCTGCCACCTTCTTCCGCGGCTACGTTCTCAAAGGCGGTTTTCGCGACGGCCTCGCCGGCCTCTGCATCGCGCGCTTCGCCGCGCACCATGCCTTCCTCAAGCACCTGACGCTGTGGGAAATGCAGCAGCAACAAACCGTCGATTGATCCGTGAGCGAGTTTGAGGCGGGCGGGGCAGGACGCGGTCGCTTTGAGTCGCGATTCGAGATGTTAATCGACGAGGCGTTGGCGGAGCGCCTTGGAGACGGCCTCGGACTTGGAATGGACTTGGAGTTTTTCGTAGATGTGCCGGACGTGGAACTTGATAGTGTTGAAGCTGACGTTCAATTCGGCTGCCGCCGTCGTGTAGTTGTGGCCTTCGACGAGGAGTTTCAGCAGTCGCTTTTCGTGCGGCGTGAGATCGTAGTCGGCGCGCTCTGGCGGGCGGATGTCGCGGAACAGAGAAATGACCCGGTGGGCCACTTCCGGCGACATTGGCGCGCCGCCGTTGATGGCCTCCTTTAGGCTTTCGAGCAGTCGCGCGGGCGAGGTTCTTTTGAGCAGGTAGCCACAGGCTCCGGCGCAGAGCGCGTCGAAGATGCGCTCGTCGTCGTCGTACACCGTCAGCATCAGCAGCAGTAGTTGTGGGTGGCGCTCTTTGAGGATGCGGATGCCCTCGATGCCATCCATGCCGGGCAACCCAATGTCGGAGAGCACCACGTCAGGCAGGTCGTATTTAATTTTTTCGAGTGCCTCTTCGACCGAGCGGTAGCTGCCGGTGCAGCGGTAGCCCGACGAGCCGTTGATCAGCATCGCGAGGCCTTCGCGGATGTCGCGCTGGTCTTCGATGATCGCCGTTTTTATCTCAGTCAAAGCTTCGGTGTCATTCATCGGTCCCCTTCTCGCCCTACTCCCCCGCCGTCTCGAGCTTTAACCGCCGGCGAGGGGTGGAGCATAAAACTCTTTCCCCACCGTGTCACCGCCCAAGCGGGTGGGGATTTTCACCGTTGCCGTGCAATTGGGCACCGGTCGGGATTCTCAATTTAACCGTCGTGCCGGCGCCGCGGCCGGAAATGATTTCCAACTCGCCGCCCATCTCCTGCGCGCGCCGGCGCATACTCGCCAGCCCGTTACCGCCGCGCGAGCGGCTCCGGCTCTCTGTGGCGGATGCCAGCACCGGGTCGAACCCGCGCCCGTCATCACCGAGCGTCAGCGTCAGCCATTCCCCGCCGATTTGAAACTCGATCGCGGCCTGTGTGCAATCCGAATGCTTAACGAGATTATTGAGGCTCTCTTTGAAGATCAGAAAAACTTCGCGCCGCACATTCGCGCCAAGCGGGACGTCTTCGTCCACGCCGGGCGCGCGGAAGCTGAAGGCGATCTGCCGCGCCGTCAGCAGGTCGCTGGCGAGGCGGCGCATCCGCAACGTCAAATCGCTCAAATGATCTTTCCGCGGATTGATCGCCCACACGATGTCGCTCATCGCTTCGACCAGTTCGTTGGAGACGTTTGTGATCGAAGCGAGTTGCTCGGAGACGGGCGTGGCCGCCCGCTCGATGCTTTGCTGGACCACTTCGCTAAGGACGACGATCCGCGTCAGGCTAGCGCCGATGTCGTCGTGCAGATCGGTGGCAATGCGCGCGCGCACGCGCTCGAGTTCAAACAAGCGTTCCTCTTTGTTTTTCCTCAGAGCTTCCTCCGCCTGCTTGCGCTCGGTGACATCGTGCATCGCCACCACGGCGCCGAGTTTCCCGCCCTCCCTTTTATAG
>JBOGOY010000145.1:0-7698 GCA_050748185.1 Pyrinomonadaceae bacterium | reverse complement strand
TCGTCGAAGAAGTAACTGAACAACAAGTCCACCGGGCGCGCGGCATGTGCGGCCCTGATTTGCCGCAGCAGTTCACGGGTCAGGCGTGGCCGGCTCTGCTCGATAAACTTTCGGTGGGCCGGGATGGTCGCGTCGTGGTGGTCGAAGACGCCGCGGAAGTCGTAGTCGAACTCCACCACATCATGACCTAAATCGACCAGCGGCAGATAGAGATTGTTGCGCCACAGGTTCGAGTTGAGCGTCGGCCCCGGAGAATTGTCGGAGGCGTAAAAAATTCGCATTCGTGATGATCCTAACCGTGCCTACCGCTTGACTGTCGCTGATGCCTGATGAGAGTTAAAGGCTAACAACCGAGAGCGCTGCAGGCAACCGCCGCTGCCTGACTCCGTCTCGACATCCCCGCCCGCGCGGCGTCACCCCGCAGTGGGTCGGTCCCGCCGGCGAAACCAGAAACAGCCACAGCCGTAAGCTTGGGCGTCGGCCATCTCTGCCGTCGCGTGGCGAATCAAGCCTCCGTCGGCGGCGTGGTCGGGGATGAGCGTGAATTCTACCAGTTCAAGT
The DNA here is from genome assembly GCA_050748185.1 of Pyrinomonadaceae bacterium. Classification (GTDB taxonomy): domain Bacteria; phylum Acidobacteriota; class Blastocatellia; order Pyrinomonadales; family Pyrinomonadaceae; genus JACCRA01. The sequence goes on along the minus strand of JBOGOY010000145.1, from coordinate 7,137 downwards.
TCGGTGAAGCGCTCCATCACCTGCGCGTAAGAATAGATGCGGTGGGCGTTGAACATGAGCTTGGGCCGGCCCACCGGCACGGCGAACAACAACGTCCCTCCCGGCGCGACGACCCGCCTCAACTCCGCCATCGCCTTGAGATCCCCTTCCGGGTCGAGCGGGTCGCCGTACCGCCCCAGCCCGACGTGCTCGACGACGTGCATACAGGAGAGCGACTGAAGGCTCGCGTCGGCAAAAGGCAGCGCCAGCAGATCGGCGGCCTCACTCGACAGGCCACTCAACTGTAAATCCGCCGGGCGGTAGTCATAAAACTTGACCGGCACAAAGGCGGAGACGATGCTGCAAAAATGCAGGGACGACGAGATGTCCACGTGCAGGGCGGGGCGTGTTTCCGCCAACACGCGCGCCGCCCACGCCGGGTGATAAACGTAATGGCGGTCAAACCCGGTGGTGGAGGTCTGGTCATGCAGGCAGGGGTAGCGATCTTGCCAAAGGACGGGGAAGCGTGGCTCGCTCTCGGCTGCGAGTTGTTTGAATTTATTGAAATCACGCGAGTAAGCTCGCCTCAGCGCGGCCTCGTGCGCGCCCGCGTACAAGCGGCTGACGAGCCCCACCCGGTTGATCAGCCATAACCTCTTTTTGGACATGTTGCTGATTCGGAGCCGTCACTATCCGCTCACGCCCCGTGACTCTTTTCTTGAAATCGCTAAATAGTTGACGTACCCGAAAAGTTCGAGCGATTCACGGCAGGCCTCGATCGGGGCCAGCCCGTCCCGCAGGATTCTGAAAAGTTTATACTGAGGGTCCAGTAAATAGAAAAAGTCCCGGAAGAACGTCCGCGAGTCAATGTCGGTCCCGCCAAACTCGAACTGGATGTAGTTAATGGCGCGGGAGCCAATCAAGTCCCGCGCTCCCTCCAGCACCTTCAACTCGTGCCCTTCAACATCGAGTTTCAGCAGATCGACGTGGCCGATCTGCTGCTCTTCGCAAAAGCTGCTCAAGGTTCTGAGGTGAATCTGCTCGCGCCGGTCCAACGCGATATGGCGTAGCTCAGCTTTGCAAAAATACTTGTTGAATCTCAATCTGAAAGGGATTCAGCACGACCCCAGTATTTGAGACCCTCACCAATTCGACGCCTTCGCTAAACCCGGCAATTTCCAGCGTGCCGGCGTCCTCAGTGTAATGAAATGTACGTTCGTAGGCGGAGAGGCCGACGACCAACCGATACAGTCCGGGCTCTAACCAGATGGTCTGCTCCCGAAAGACGACTTGATAAACTCCCGGCTCGATCATCCGCGGCTCGCTCCAACTGGTCTTGACCGGTACGCCGGCGTTCGTTGTGAGGCCGAGCGCAATGATGAAATGCTCCGTCCGCTGCTCGACTTTAAAATGCACGCGAACCTGCCACGGCCGCCCGACGGGGATGGCTACCCCCGGCCGGCCGGCGCCGTCTTCGACTTCCAACTGGTAGGCGTAAGCCGGAGCACCCTCGTCAAGCGGTGGCGGGATCGTGTAGGTTGAGGCCGTCGCCAGACCCGTCTCGATATATTTCTTCAGCACGAGACTGGTCTCGCCCGCCGCGTTAATCTCGCCGCCGTCGAGCAGGATGGCACGGTTGCAGAGTTTGCGGACGGCGTCCATGTTGTGGCTCACGAACAACACCGTCCGCCCCTGCTGGCTCACCTCGCTCATCTTCCCCAGACACTTCTTCTGGAATTGCATGTCGCCGACGGCCAGCACCTCGTCAATGATCAGGATTTCCGGATTCAGATGCGCGGCGACGGCAAAGGCTAGTCGCAGGTACATTCCGCTTGAGTAACGCTTGACGGGCGTGTCGATGAACGGTTCGACTTCAGCGAAGGCCACGATCTCATCAAACTGTCGCGCAATCTCCACGCGCGACATGCCGAGGATCGCGCCGTTCAGGTAGATGTTGTCACGACCGGAAAGTTCCGGGTGAAAGCCCGTCCCGACTTCCAGCAAACTGCCCACACGCCCGTACAACCTGACGCGCCCGCGCGACGGCTCCGTGATGCGCGAGAGAATCTTGAGCAGCGTTGACTTGCCCGCCCCGTTGCGCCCGATGATGCCGACCACATCGCCGTGGCCCACTTCAAAACTGACGTCCTTCAGCGCCCAATGCTCCCGGCTCGCCGGACGGCTGTTGCGGCGGCGCAGGAGATTGAAAGGCGCGCGCGCCGCTCCCGACAGCGCCTCGCGCAGCGTCAGATATGACGCCTCGCGCCGCCCGAGTTGATAGCACTTGCTTAAATTCTCGACTGTGATAATTGGCCGCATTTAGCTCTGCCGTTTCACTCACCAAAGGTGACCGCCCGGCTCTCAGCCGAATGTCACTTCGCGCAACTCCGCTCGATGCGTCACGAACCACGCCACCGTGTTCGGAATCCCGGTGGCGAGCCGGTGGGCGGCCCGAAAACCGAAAAACGCGCGCGCGCGCTCGACATCGAGTTGGCGGCGCGGTTGACCGTTCGGCTTCGTCGCATCCCACACGATCTCGCCGTCGAACCCGACCTCCGCCGCAATCAGGCGCGCGAGGTCGCGAATCGCGATCTCTTCGCCCGTGCCTAAATTAACGGGCTGGTCCCCGTCGTACTTTTCTGCCGCCAAGAGGATGCCCTCAGCCGCGTCCTCGACGTAGAGGAACTCTCGCGTCGGCGAGCCGTCGCCCCACAAGACGATCTCTCCGGCGCTCAGCTCTTTCGCCTCGACGCATTTGCGGATGAGCGCGGGAATCACGTGTGACGTGTCGAGATCGAAGTTATCTCCGGGGCCGTAGAGATTGACCGGTAGCAGGTAGATGGCGTTAAACCCATACTGCGCGCGATAGGCCTGCGCCTGCACGAGCATCATCTTCTTCGCCAGCCCGTATGGCGCGTTGGTCTCTTCCGGATAGCCGTCCCACAAGTCGTCTTCTCTGAACGGGACGCGGGCGAATTTAGGGTAGGCGCAGATCGTTCCAATCGCGACGAATTTGCCGACGCCGAACTGCCGGGCGTATTCCATCAACTGGATGCCCATGATGGCGTTGTCATAGAAGAAGCGCCCGGCGTTCGCCATGTTCGCGCCAATTCCGCCGACTACGGCAGCGAGGTGAATGACGAGGTCCGGCCGCGCTTCGGCGTAGAGTCGTTTGACGGCACCGGCGTCGCGCAGATCGTAGTCGTGTGCGCGCGGAACGACGATCTGGCCGCAACCGCGCTGCCGCAGTTTGGCGACGACCGCCGAGCCTAAGAAGCCCGAGCCGCCGGTAACGACCACGCGCTTATCTTCCCACTGGAACATCCGCCGCCCCCTCCCCCCGCCCGCCCGTCAGCGCCACGATGTCGGCGTCCACCATCAGGCGGACCAGTTCTTTGAACGTCGTCTTGGGATACCAGCCCAGCTTTCTCTTCGCCTTACCCGCATCCGCGACCAGCAGGTCCACCTCGGCCGGGCGGTAGTATTGCGGATCGATTTCGACGTGGCGCTGCCAGTCGAGGCCCACGTGGCCGAACGCTTCGTCCAAAAACTCCCGCACCGAATGCGTCTCGCCGGTCCCGATGACGTAATCATCTGGTTCGTCCTGCTGAAGCATGAGCCACATGGCTTCGACGTACTCCCGCGCATACCCCCAGTCGCGCCGGGCCTCAAGGTTACCGAGATACAATTTGTCTTCAAAACCCGCGCTGATCCGCGCCACCGCCCGCGTGATCTTGCGCGTCACAAACGTCTCGCCGCGGCGCGGCGATTCGTGATTAAAGAGGATGCCGTTGCAGACATACATCCCGTAGCTCTCGCGGTAGTTGATTGCCACCCAGTAGGCGTAAACCTTCGCCGCCCCGTAGGGACTACGCGGGTAAAACGGAGTCGTTTCCCGCTGCGGCACTTCCTGCACCTTACCGAACATCTCCGAACTGCTGGCTTGATACACCCGCGCGTCCACACCCGTCTCGCGCACCGCTTCCAGAATCCGCACGGCGCTGAGGCCCGTCACGTCGCCGGTGTATTCGGGGATGTCGAAGCTGACGCGGACGTGACTCTGTGCGGCGAGGTGATAAATCTCTTCCGGCCGGATGCGGTGGAGCAGTTTAATGAGATTCGTCGAGTCGGCAATGTCACCGTAGTGCAGGAACAGTCGCACGCCGTTGACGTGCGGATCAGCGTAGAGGTGATCGATGCGCTCGGTGTTGAAGGTCGAGGCACGGCGGATAATGCCGTGCACTTCATAGCCTTTGGCGAGCAGCAACTCCGCCAAGTAAGAGCCGTCCTGTCCGGTGATACCTGTAATCAGCGCCTTCTTCATTGAGCGAAACAACCTCTGAAGTCTGGACGACGGACGGCGACGGGCGACTTCACCCGCCCCCTCGCGTCAGATGAGATCGGCAAACTCCTTCTCCATCCGCCGGAAGCTGTAGATGGAAAACGCCAGCAAGAGCAGCGTCACGACGGTCGAGACGGCCAACTCGCCCCAGCCGATCTGACGACCGAACAGGGCGGCGCGGAAGCCTTCCACAATCCCCGCCGCCGGGTTGAGCGCGTACACCAGCCGCCACTTCTCCGGCAGCCGGCTCGCCGGGTAAATGATCGGCGACGCGAACATCCAGATTTGAATCAGGAAGGGCGTCGCGTACCGCACATCACGGTACTTCACGTTCAGCGCCGACATCCACATCCCGACGGCCAGCGCCAGCAGCGTCGTTAAAACCGTGAGCGGCAGTAAGAGCAGGAGCCCCCAAGTCGGAGTCACGTCGTAATAGAGCATCAGCGGGATGAGGAGGGCGAAAGTGATGGCGAAATCGACGAGCCCGGCGGCCACCGCCGCGCCCGGAATGAAGGCGCGGGGGAAATAAACTTTCGTGATCAGGTTGGCGTTTCCGACCAAACTATTGCCGCTCATGGTCAGGGCGTTGGATAGATACGTCCACGGCAACAGACCGGCATAGGCAAAAAGCGGATAAGAGACGCCGTCGGAAGAAATGCCGGCCAGCCTTCCGAAGAAGACCGTAAAGATGATCATCGTGAAAAGCGGCTGTAGGATCGCCCACGCCGCGCCGAGCGCAGTCTGCTTGTAACGCACCTTGATGTCGCGCCAAGTCAAAAAGTAGAGCAACTCACGGTAGGTCCAAAGGTCGTTAAGGTTCAATGCCGCCCACTTACGGCCCGGCTCAATGGTGATCAAGGGCTCGGCCGGCGGGAGATGATGAGGCGGCTGGTCGGCGTAGCTGAGTGGGACGGTCGCCTGTGGCAACCCGGGCGGCGGGGGTAGCGCACTGGCGCTCTTGCTTGAAGTCGAATCCATCCTTAAAATTCGCCCAGCACAACAGGTTAAGAACTTATGGGTTCCGCGATCCCGCAGAACATTCAGCTTAAAAATTTCAGGAATTATTGATTTGAAAGCTGCGTCAGTCTAGTCGGAGGTTCGCGCGAGCGTCAAGTGTGCCCACTTCGCCGAGTGTGACCGGAAACAGTCGGTTGGGACGACAGGTCCGCAACCGCCTGCGATAGCGGGCGGTCTCTGGCGCACCCGAAAGACCGCCCGCTCCCGCAGGCGGTTCTGACCCGAAACCCGAAAACCGCCCGCTCCCGCAGGCGGTCTGACCTGATCACTATTCACCGACTGTTTCCGGTCACACCCCACTTCGCCCCGGTATCCCTCCTGCGGCGACCTGTCAGAGGCCGTTGCGCACCACGTCGTGCAGCCGCAGTAGCCCGACCGAGCGGCCCGCTGCGTCGGCGACGGGCAGGACCGAGATTTGCGAAGCGCGGTTCTCCATCAACTGCAAGGCGGCGTAGGCCAGTTGCTCGGGGGCCACCGTCACGGGGGCGCGCGTCATGATCGCGTCGGCGCGCAAGGCCGATAGTCGCGCCGGCTCGGTTTTTTCGACCGCGCGGCGCAGGTCGCCGTCGGTGATCAGCCCGACGAGACGCTCCCCATCGTCAACCACGTTGACGGCCCCTAAGCCTCCCTTGCTGATGGCCGTGACCACTTCGAGCCACGACGCGGCGGGCAAGACGACCGGGTTGTCAGTGCCCTTATGCATCAGGTCGGCGACTGTGAGCGACAAGCGCTTGCCGAGGCGGCCCGCCGGATGATTGAGGGCAAAGTCTTCCGGCGTCAGCCCCTTGAGCTGCATCAGCGTGATCGCCAGCGCGTCGCCGACGGCGAGCGCCACCGTGGTGCTGGTGGTCGGCGCGAGATTGAACGGGCAGGCCTCTTTGTCCACGCAGGCGTCGAGCACGGCGTCGGCGTGGCGCGCCAGCGTCGAGCGCAGGTTGCCGACGATGGCGATGAGCGGGACGCGCCGGTGCTTGAGGTATGGCAGCATCGCGAGCAGTTCATCGGTCTCGCCGCTGTTGCTCAAGGCGAGCGCCACGTCTTCCGGGGTGACGATGCCGAGGTCGCCGTGCAGCCCGTCCGAAGGGTGCAGGAAGACGGCGCTCGTGCCGGTGCTCGTCAGTGTCGCGGCGATCTTGCGCGCCACGATGCCGGATTTCCCGACCCCGCACAGCACCACTTTGCCGCGGCAGGCCGCCAGCAACTCGACGGCGCGCGCGGCCTGTTCGGGGTCGAGCCGGTCGGCGCATTGCGTGATGGCGTCCGCCTCCATTTTCAGCAGCTCGACGACCGACAGGGCGTTTAATTTTTGTGCCGTGGGGTGCATGTCTCGTTCAGAGTGGCATGCCGCCTCGATTAAAAATGTCGGCGGCGGACGCGCACAGGATAGAACACGGGCCGGACAAAGAGCCAGTACCCGCGCCGTGCAATTCGCGCCCGCGCCGGCGGCTTTGCGTGCTTGCACGGCGCAGGCTGTCGCGCGCGGAGCAGGTTCTTGACACCCCGATTAACGCCCCCCTACACTCATCGCGCCTTTGCTGTTCAGACCCACACGGACAGCTCATCTTTAGCCAACGGAGTAGCAGATTTTTTGTCTCGGACGCTCGGCCCGAGTGAATCTTATGCGAAAACTTTTTATCACGGGGGGCGCGGGCTTTATCGGCTCGGCCTTTGTCCGGCTCTTGCTGGAAGAACTGCCCGGCTGCGAGATTGTGGACTTCGACGCGCTCACTTACGCCGGCAACCTCGACAACCTCGAAGGCGTTGACGCGGCGCGTCACCGTTTCGTCCGCGGCGACATC
>JBOGOY010000144.1:0-7742 GCA_050748185.1 Pyrinomonadaceae bacterium | reverse complement strand
CATCACTCATCATTTCTTCTTCGTGGCCTTCGTGGTTCGACTGGTCCCCTGCCGTTGACAGATCGCTTAACTCGAACAGCGCGAGAAACTCGCGATTGCCGTCGGCTCCTTTAATAGGTGAATCGATGACGCCGCGCGTTGCGAGGCCGAGGGCTTCGGCGGCGCGCGTCACCTCCGCGACGACGCGTTGGTGCTGTTCGGGATCGGTGACAATGCCGCCCTTGCCGACTTCGCCACGCCCGACCTCGAACTGCGGCTTGACGAGCACGACGATGCGCCCGCCCCGTTTCAGCAAGGGGACCAATGCCGGCAGCACCTTCGTCGCCGAGATGAAAGACACGTCCATCGAGATAAGGTCGAATGGCGTGTCGAAGTCCGCGGGTTTGAGGTGGCGTGCGTTGACGCCCTCGCGCACCTCGACGCGCGCGTCGTTGCGGAGCCGCCAGTCGATCTGGTTGTGACCCACGTCCAGCGCGACGACGCGCCGCGCGCCGCGCTGCAACAGGCAGTCGGTGAAGCCGCCAGTCGAAGCGCCCACGTCGAGGCAGACGAGATCGGCCGCGTCGAGGCCGAAACCCTTGAGCGCGGCCTCTAACTTCAGGCCGCCGCGCCCGACGTAACGCGCCGCCGGGTCGTCCGCGCCGCGCACGCGAATCGCAGCGTCGGGCACAAACGTCTCCGAAGGCTTCTCGACGCGCTGCTCGCCGACCAGCACCACGCCAGCCAACACGAGCGCCTGCGCGCGTGTCCGCGTCGGGGCCAGCCCGCGCTCGACCAGCAGTTTATCGATCCGCTCGCGCCGCTGCTTCACGCCGCACACTTTAGCGCATTTAGCCGAAAGAAAAAGTGGCCGGTCACGCTCAAGCGTCACCGGCCACAGATCAGTGCTTGCGAATCGCGCCGCGGTTTACGCAGGCGGCGGTCCTTCAAAGATGTCTCGGATGCGCGAGGGGCTGCCGTCACCGTCGCGTCTGTTGCGCCGGCGTCGCGGCGCGTCCGGCGCGGACGACTCCCGTTCCCTCGAAGCCTGACGCGGGCGCGTAAACGGTCCGTCGTCGTCCGCGTTCTCCGCCCGGCGACGAGCACGTGCGGCGCGGCGCTCTTCTCGTATCTCACTCCGACGCGCCTCTCGCTCTTCACTCAGGCGTGCGCGCCGGTCGTCGTCTGACTCTTCCGCGCGGCGGGCGTTTTCCTTCGCGTCCCCGACGCGCGGAGCGGATTTCGGCGTAACCTCACGTCCGCCTCTCTCTTTCGACGCCGGCCCTGCCTTCTTAGGCACAGCCCTCTCCGCGGCCTCAGACTTTCCTGACTCCGACTCGTCAACGGTCTCAATGATCGCGACTTCGCGCTCCGCCAGCGTCGCAGCCGGCACGACCGCCGGGGCCGTCTCGTTGCGATCGTCCGCCGTGGTGTTGGGCTGCGCTGCTGTGCCCGATACTTTCGGCGTCTGCTGACGCTGCTGTTGGTAAAGGCTGTAACCGAGCACGCTCACCACGCCACCGATGAGCGCGGCTAAGAAGAGCAACCCGAACGAAAAGCGTCGACGGCGGAGCAGGGCCGTGGGCGAGGCTGAAGAGCCGTCCACGAGTGGGACGACCGGACGCGCCGACACGGTCTCGTCCGCGTCGAAACGCGGCGTGATGAGCGTCGCTTCCTCGGCGTCCGCCTGCGCTGACGGGTGTCTTGGTTCGGCGTTTTCCATGCTTCACTCCGGCACAAGGTTGATTGAAACGGCTGTCGGTCAATGGTTGCAAACAGCAAGCCATCCACTACGCGGGATAAGATGCCGCCGTGAACCGGGCCGCTGTCTTGTAAAAACTCACAAAGCAGTTAAGTTTACGAGCAGAGAGCGCCATGTCAGACCGGGAGCGGTCGCGACCGAGTCACACAGCGCCCCGTCGCTACCGCTCCGGGTTCTGACATGGCGCGCACGATTTCGGGCGGCTTCAGACGAAACCGGGGACATACAAAGCAGCAGGTGCAACAATGTGCTTTGCGATCCGTATTGTGCGTTTTGAATTCCTTTAGGCGCAGTCGGAATACCGAAAGATGCAGCCCACGAACCTTTTTGCACCAACTGATGACGACACCGCGTCGTCGGCCACTCGCTCAAACGCCGCCGTCGTACCGTCGCTCAGACGCTCCATTCTCACGGGCGGGCTCGGCTTCTGCCTGACGAGTGTGTGCGTGTTCGCCACGGTCGCCTTCGCCGAACGGTGGATGTATGCGCGGCTGGGTTTGGCTGGCGCATACCTCGTTTGGACTGCCCTTTTTATCCTGCTTGGGGGCGGGGTTTTTAACGCGCTGGTCGTCGGGCCAAGACGAGGAGCGAGGTTCTACCTGCTGTTCGGTCTGGCTTTCTTCGCGTATGCCGCCGGTTGGGTCGGCGCGTACTTCACGCTGCGCGGCACGGCCGGCGAATGGACCGGGTCACTCGCGGGTTCGGTGCTGATGGGTGTAGTGCTGGCCGCGGGGTTCGGTGTTCTGCGCTCGGCGCTCGTCTGCTCCGCGATCCTGTTTGTCGCCAACTCCGTCGGGTATTTTATCGGCGCGGCGCTTAACGATTTCGTTTCAGGTCAGATGGGGATGCTGCTCTGGGGGATCAGTTACGGGCTGTGTCTGGGGGCCGGGCTCGGGGCCGTCCTCCACTTCGCACAAATCCGGCGCGCCAGTGTGTTAACGCCTGAGCGGAAGTAATCACTCAGCAGTGACAAGTGACAAATAACGGGTGACAAGCAAGACCTAACTTCCTCCTGTCACCTGTCACTTGTCACTGTTCACTCGCTTCTCCTGTCACTTTTGGAATCGGGCATCTGATGAGCGGCGGTGAACTCTTAACGAGAGCGACGATCTGGGCGGCCCTCGCGGGATACGGCGTCGGGGCCGTCGCTTTCGCGCTGTCGCGCAACCGACGAAAGTGGGATTCGGTCGCGCGGCTGGCGTGGACGGCCGCCTGCGTCAGCCTGCTCGCGCATGTGGCGTGCGCCTTCCATTTTTTTCACGGGTGGAGCCATGATGCCGCTTACCGCGAGACGGCCCGGCAGACTGCGGAGGTGTTCGGCCTCGACTGGGGCGGTGGGCTCTACGTCAACTACGCCCTCCTCTTCGGCTGGGTGCTCAGCGTCGTCTGGTGGTGGCGCGGTCTCGACCTGTACCGCCGTCTCCCGACGCCGCTGCACGTCGGCTGGCAGGGCTTCCTGATCTTCATCTTCTTCAACGCGACCGTCGTTTTTAAGACTGGTCCCCTGCGTTGGATCGGGGTGTGCATGTGTCTGGGATTATGCTTCGTGTGGTGGTTCACGGCCGCCAGTAGAGCTCCGCGCGGGAACGATGACCATCCGCTCACGGCCACAAAGGAATGAACGCATGAATTCTCTGCCCGCCGAGATGGCCCGCCCCGTGATCGGCCCCGCCGCCCGCCTGCCCTTCTACTACGGCTGGGTCAATCTCGCGGTGGCCGCGCTGGCGATGGTCGGGACGCTTCCGGGGCGGACGCAAGGGCTCGGATTGATCACTGAACCGCTGCTCAGCGATTTGCAGTTCGATCGCGTCCTCTTCGCGCGCATCAACCTCTGGGCCACTTTGATCGGCGCGCTCTTCTGCGTCGGCGTCGGCCGCTTGATCGACCGGTTCGGCAGCCGAGCCGTGCTCTCGGTTGTGTCTTTGGCGCTCGGCGCGGTCGTGCTGCTGATGAGCGGCGCGCGAGGGGTCTGGTGGCTTGCCGTGCTGATCACGATGACGCGGGGCTTCGGGCAGAGCGCGCTCTCCGTCGTCAGCATCACGATGGTCGGCCAGTGGTTCGTGCGCCGGCTCAGTCTGGCGATGGGCGTCTATACGGTGCTGCTGAGCGTCGGATTCATGCTGGCCTTCCCCGTCGTGGGCGCGTTGGTGGTGGGCAGCGGGTGGCGCGCAGCGTGGGCCGGGATCGGCGGCGCGATACTGCTCGTCCTCGCGCCCGTGGCGTGGCTGTTCGTGCGGCGCTCGCCCGAAGACTGCGGCCTCGCGCTCGACGGCGAAAGGGGACCAAAGGATGTGTCGGATGGCGCGCCGGAAGTCGGCTTCACGCTATGGCAGGCACTGTCCACGCCCGCCTTCTGGGTCTTCGCTCTTTCCAGTTCCGTGTACGGCTTGGTCGCCTCCGGCATCGCCCTGTTCAATCAATCGATTCTGGCCGAGCGGGGCTTTGCCGCCTCCACTTATCATCGCAGCCTTGTGATCACCGCGCTGACGGCGCTGGCCGGCAACTTCCTCGGCGGGTGGCTGACGATCAAGTGGTCGATGAATCGGCTGATGGCTTTAGCGATGGGCCTACTGGCGGGGTCTCTGCTGGCGCTGCCACACGTCGAGACTGAGGCGCACGTCGCGGCCTACGCCGTGGTGATGGGGCTGGCGGGCGGCTTCGTGATCGTCATCTTTTTCTCCTTCTGGAGTCGCGCCTACGGCCGCGCGCACCTCGGCAAAATACAGGGCGCGGCCCAGACCATGACGGTGCTGGCATCAGCCATCGGGCCGCTGCTCCTCGCGGAATGCGTCACCCGCACCGGTACTTACGCGACGATGTTCTACGCGCTGGCCGTCGTCGTCGCGGGGCTAGGTGTCGGCGCGTGGCTCGTCGCTCTCCCGGATGACCAAATCAAGCAGCGAGTTTTTACGTGATTAGTTTGTTGCGGAGGGGTTAATCAGGCGCGCGGCGGCTGGCTCTCCAGCCCAGATGGACACGGTCCTGCAATTCAGCGACATTAGCGCGCGTGATGAGCACCGCACCTCCGATGCGATCCAGACGCGGCATTGTCTGGCGCTGTTCGCGTGCGATCTTCTCTAACCTTTTATTCATCTCATCCAGATGCTTACTTGTCTCCGCCCGGAAAGCACTGAACTCCTGACGGAACTCCCCAACCTCGCGGCTGATGACCGAAAGGTAGTTGAGGATTTCGATGAATCGATCCGAACTCGTGTGAGGTTTCCTTTTCCAAATAAATACTTCGAGTCGTGAGGATGCGGGTGTCGTCTCTTTTCAGCCCCGCCGCTGGCCGCTCGGCGCGCGCCGCTCATCGAGCACTTCGACGCTCTCTTTAACGCGGGTATAGATACCGTCGGCGTCGAGGCCGTACTTGGCGAGCAGGAGTTTGGCGTCGCCGTGCGTCACGATGCGGTCGGGGATGCCCATGCGGACGACGCGCACACGGTCGAGCAGGCCGTTCTCTTCGAGCAGTTCCATCACGGCCGAGCCGAAGCCGCCGGCGAGGTAAGCTTCTTCCACCGTCACAATCAGACGCTTCGTGCGCGCGAGCGCGAGGAGCAGGCCGGAGTCGAGCGGCTTGACGAAGCGCGCGTTGACGACCGTCGCCTCGACGCCGTCTTTCGCGAGTTGTTCGGCCGCCTTCAGCGACGGGTGGACCATCGAGCCGTAGGCGATGAGCGCCACGTCGCCCGCGCCCGGATCGCGCAGGATTTCCGCCTTGCCGATTTCGAGCAGTTGCGGCTCGCGACTGACATCAGCCCCGACGCCCGCGCCGCGTGGGTAGCGCACGGCCACCGGCCCATCATGCACGAGCATCGTGTGGAGCATGTCGCGCAGTTCGCCCTCGTCCTTCGGAGCCATCACGACCATGTGCGGCAACGGACGCATATAGGCGATGTCTAAGAGGCCGTGGTGCGTCGGGCCGTCGCCGCCCGCGACGCCGCCGCGGTCGAGACAGAATTTGACGTTCAGGTTTTGCAGGCAGACGTCGTGGATCACCTGATCGAAGCCGCGTTGCAGGAAGGTCGAGTAGATCGCGCAGACCGGTTTGAGTCCTTCGCACGCCATCCCGGCGGCGAAGGTGACGCAGTGCTGTTCGGCGATGCCGACGTCGTAAGCCCTTTCGGGAAACTGGTCGAGCACCATGTCGATGCCGGTCCCGTCCGGCATCGCGGCGGTGAGGGCGACGACCCTTTCGTCTCGCTCCATCAACTCGCACAAAGTCTTGCCGAAGACCGCGGTGTAGGTCGGCGGGCCGGAAGCGGACGACTTGATCGACTGTCCGGTCTGTGGATCAAAGGGACCAGTCGCGTGCCACGCATAATAGTTCCGCTCGCGCGAAGGGAAGCCTTTCCCTTTTTGCGTCAGCGCGTGAACGATGACGGGTCCGTCCTTGACGTGCTGCGCCTCGCGCAGAGCGCGCACGAGCGCTTGGGTGTCGTGGCCGTCCACGTAGCCGATGTACTTGAAGCCGAGTTCGTTGACGAGCGCGCCCGGTAGCACCGCCGCCGCGATCGCGTCCTTGACGGTTTTGGCCGCGTGGTAAAGCTGCTCGCCCGCACCCGGCACGGCGCGCAGAGCCTCGCCCACTTCCTCCTTGAAGCGGTGGTAGCCTTGCGCCTCTTTCAGACGATTCAGGTATCCGGTCAGCGCGCCGACCGCCGGCGCGATCGACATCTCGTTGTCGTTCAGCAAAACGATCAGCCGAGTCTTCAAATGGCCGGCCTGATTGATCGCCTCCATCGCCATGCCGCCGGCGAGCGAAGAGTCGCCAATGAGCGCGACGACGTGATGGTCTTCGCCGTGCTGGTCACGTGCGATCGCCATGCCGAGCGCGGCCGAGAGCGAGGTCGAGGCGTGGCCCGCGCCGAACGTGTCGAATTCCGACTCGTCGCGCCGGAGAAACCCGCTCAGCCCGTTGTACTGCTTGATCGAAGGTAACTGCTCGCGCCGGCCCGTCAGAATTTTGTGCGCGTAAGCCTGATGGCCCACGTCCCACACCAACCGGTCGCGCGGCGTGTCGAAGGCGTAATGGAGGGCGACCGCCAATTCGACCGCGCCGAGGCTGGCCCCAGTGTGGCCGCCGACGCGCGACATGGTCTGGATGATGTATTGGCGAATCTCGCTGGCGACTTCGGGCAATTGCTCGGGCCGCAGGCGGCGCAGTTCCGCGGGCGAATTAATGTGCTTTAGCTGTTTCATGCGGCCGCAATTGTAGCGCGAGACCGCGCGGGGAAGAAAGGACGGGCGCAAGGTGCGGCGTCGCGCGTCTCAGATATTCAAACTAACGCCGGCCGGCCCGCGTCTAACGGGTCGTGGCGCTTGAGGCCACGGACGATCTCTCGGGAGTTAACCAAACGAGCGCGCCACCGTCAGCGCATGAAGCACGGCGCGCGGCAATCATCAACGACGAAACAAGGAGTTAATCGGATGTCGAAGTTATTCACTAAGACCGGCCTGACTGTAGGCCTGACCGCGGCCCTCTCGCTCACGGCCTTCGCGCAGACGACCGCCACGCAGCAGCAGGAGGGCAGCGAGCGCGTGGGACAAGTTCAGGAGCAGGAGATGAAACGTCACGGACGGCGCGGGCGTCTGCGCCGTCACAAAATGCGGAGCGGGATGCAGCGCCGCGCGCTGGTAAGCCTGAATCTGACCGACGCGCAGCGCCAGCAGTTGCGCGACCTGCGAACGAGCAAAGGCCAGAGCTTCCAAACACGGCGTCAGGAGTTGCGCCAACTCCTCGGTCAGCGACGCGATGGCGGCACGCTGACGCCCGAGCAGGAGCAGCGCGCCCGTCAACTGCGCGAGGAGTTGCGCGCCGCCCGCCAGCAAATGCGAGCCGACTCGCTCGCCGTGCTGACAACCGAACAGCGCACGCAACTCGAACAGACGCGCGAGGAGATGAAGCAGCGGCGACAGGAACTGCGCGAGCGTCGCCGCTCTGGCACGCCGCCGACGACTCCCCGATAGTGAGCGACGGGCGAACTATCATGGCTAAATC
>JBOGOY010000143.1:0-7745 GCA_050748185.1 Pyrinomonadaceae bacterium | reverse complement strand
CTTCTACTCGAAGCCCGCCGCGCTCGACGCGATTTACGGCCAGCATCCGACTTCTTACAAAATCTTCCTGCGCCTGCGCCCCGGCCGCATGCAGATGGACCACGGCGGTCATGGCGCGACGACGACCACCACAACCCACGGAAACCACTGAGGGCGCATCTAAAAAATTCTGCTCCAGTTATCTTTCAGCGATCTCTGACTGACAATCGTTTGGCAAAGGAGAAACTTCTTGACTAAGGGAAAGAAAAAAGTAACCACACTGGCGTGCGCCTCGTTGCTGTTGGCCGCGAGCCTGCTGTCACAGGGTTGCGGCACGGCGGCCGACGCGCCGCAGGCGAAGACGGACGCCGCCGCCCAACACACGGTCGCCTCGCACTCGTCCGCACAGACGCAGCAGCAGCCGGCGGCCCCCTTGCAGTCGCCCACCTACGACGCCCACGGCCACGCCGTCGATCCCAATCAGGCGGCGCGTCCCCCGCGCGTGCCGGCTCACATGGCCTCGGCGAAGGACGCGAAGAACCTGCCGCCGACGCTCCCGGCCGAACAATTCGTCGGGCAGACTCGTCTGGCCTATCAACTCGTCAAGGAAATCCCGCAGACCATCGCGCAACTCCCCTGCTATTGCTATTGCGACGAGGGCTTCGGCCATAAGAGCCTCTACAGTTGTTACGAGGACGACCACGCGGCGCACTGCGCCGTCTGCGTCGAAGAAGTGCTTTTGGCCTACAAACTCCAGAAGCAGGACAAACTGACGCCGGAGCAGATCCGCACGCGCATCGTCGCGCAATACTCAGAAGACCACGGACACGAACACTGAAAAGCGGCGCGGATTGATCAAGCGGCGCGCCGCTTCTGCCTGAAAGGACTGCGGTGAGTCTGAATGTCGCACACATCGGCGAAGCCGGCCGCGCCGTCGCCGTGCGACGCGGGCAGCGGCTCGAATATTTCACGATCGCCTACAACTGTCTTGAAGGTTTGATCGCGATCGTGGCGGGCGCGCTCGCGGGCAGCGTCGCGCTCGTCGGCTTCGGCTTTGACAGTCTGATCGAAGTCACCTCGGGCACGGCCCTGCTGTGGCGTCTGCGCGCGGACCACGACGCGGGCCGGCGCAAGCGCGCCGAGCGTGTCAGCCTGCGAATTGTCGGCATCTGTTTCCTCGCGCTGGCGGCCTACGTCGGGTACGACGCGCTCGTCTCGCTCCTGCGAGACGAGACGCCGGAGCGGAGCTTGCCGGGGATCATGTTGGCCGCGGCGTCGCTCTTGGTGATGCCACTACTAGCGCGGGCCAAGCGCGTCGTCGCACGCGAACTCGACAGCGGCGCGCTGGCGGCCGACGCCAGACAGACTGAACTCTGCACCTACCTGTCGGCCATTCTGCTCGGCGGTCTGTTGCTCAACGCGCTTTTCGGCTGGTGGTGGGCCGACCCCGCGGCGGCACTGTTGATGACGCCGATCATCGCGAAGGAAGGTGTCGCGGCCCTGCGCGGCGAGTCCTGCGGATGTGCTGAGCAAACCTGTCATTAGACGTGTCGGGATTGAATAGACAGTCGGACCGCTTGGGGATATTATCTGCCGGCCAATGATTAGCAGGCGCATACAAGTTCGAGGTATTGCCCGGCGCTTTGTCGCCGCGGCGCTCGCGTTATGGGTCGCGGGCGTCGGTTGCCTGCTCGGTTGCGAGGCGCGCGCCTTACACGAGGCGTCGGCCGCGACGTTGGAAGTCGCCGCCGCCGGGCAGTCGGACCAGACTGAAACGTGCGCCGCTTTCGGGGGGCGCGACTGTTGTCACAAGGCACAGGGCGAGCAACCTTCCGGGGATTCGTCAGCAGATCGCGACGCCTTTGCCTTCGACCTGCCCCTGCCCACATCCGAAGGGCTAATGTGTTGCCCGCTCAGCCCACAACCATCGGACCCGGCGCGCAAGCTCAGTTTTAACCAAGCGCCGCTCGCGTCGGACGCATCGGATGCGTCGCCCACTTTTCACGCCGGCAACTTCCTGCGCCAAATTCAAAAGGCCGCGCCGCTCGTCCCCGACCGAGGCAGCACCTACCTGCGCTGTTGTGTCTTCCTGATTTAAAGAAGGGTTCCGACCGACTCGCGCCGGCCATTGTCTTGATCGGCGTCAAACTCAACCTTTCCCAAAAGATTCAGGAGACACACATGAAAAGCATTAAGACTTTAGTCATCACGTCCATGCTCTGCCTGACCGGCCTCGTCTATGCGACGGGGCAGGCGCAGCAGCAGCAGGCCACGCAGGCTAAGCAGCAGACCGCGAGTTGCTGCGCCGCGGGCGCGAGTTGTTGCGCCGGCGGCGGCGGCGAGTGCTGCAAGGCCCGCCACGCGGACCACAAGCAGCAAGCCGCGAACTCTTCGGCGGCCGAACACGTCGCCGAAGGGGCTTCCTGCTGCGTCGCGCACAAGAAGGCGCACGGAACGGCGATGCACGTCGCACACGGCGAGCAGGCGGCGTCGGCTGAGTCGTGCTCGATGAAGAAGGACGGCGCGGGTTGCTGTTGCGGCGGCGGCGGCAGTTGCTGCGACGGCGGCTCCTGCTGTCAGGCGCACAAGGATGGCGACAAGCAGACCGCCGCTCACCATCATACTTCGTCGGCGAAGGACGCCAAGCACGAAAGCTGCTGCGCGGGCGGCGCTGCCTGCTGCGATGGCGGTTCTTGCTGCGCGAGCGTCGCGACCAAAAAAGGCACGAACTAACGGATAACTCA
Organism: Pyrinomonadaceae bacterium; assembly: GCA_050748185.1. GTDB lineage: Bacteria > Acidobacteriota > Blastocatellia > Pyrinomonadales > Pyrinomonadaceae > JACCRA01. Next base: position 5,022 of record JBOGOY010000143.1, on the reverse strand, counting down.
AACGAAGGCTGACGTGGGCGCGCGAAAGTTCAGGCGCGCCCGCGTCGGCCTTTTCCTGCAGGGGTGACAGGGAGAAGTTTGATGAGAAAGTTTTTGCAGTGGCCCGCGGTATTGTTGTTGATATTTGTTGCAGCGGCAAGCGTCGCACGCGCGGCCGAAGTTGAGCCGTCCGTCAGCCAGCCGACGAAACTCGTCGGGCAGATCGTCTGTTGCGAAGAGTGCTGGGCGCGGGACGAGCGAAGGACCGTCGCCTATGGCATGGCGAAAGACCTCGCCGAAGCCGTCTCGTGCGTCGCGAACGGCGACCCGACCTTGCTCGCCGTGACGGACGCGAGCAGCAACGCGGTCGTCTTTTACCAACTCGAAGAGGGAAAGTTTAAGCGGCCGGGTGAGAACTGGCTGGAATACGTCGGGCGGCGCGTCGAGGTGACGGGATCAGTGAAGACGAAGGGCGAGAAGCGGTCTATTAAAGTCGATGCGCTCGATGTCATCGCTCCGGCCGCCGGCGAAGTGCAGCAGGCATCGGCCGTCGGGCGCGAAGCCGAACTCGCGTTGAATGATCTTTCGGGCGTCGGGCAGCAACTCGCACAGTTTCGCGGGCGCGTCGTCGTCATTAACTTCTGGGCCACCTACTGCGCGCCGTGTCGCAAGGAGATGCCCGATCTGGCGGCGATCCAGAACGAGTATGCCGCACTCGGCGTGCAGGTCATCGGCGCGTCGGCCGACACCGCGGCAGAGCGGGCGAAGGTGCTGCAATTCATTAAAGAGACCAAACTCAATTTCCCCGTCTGGCTCGGCGCATCAGTCGAAGACATGGCGCGTTTCGGCCTCGGCCCTGCCCTGCCCGGCACGGCGATTATTAACCGCGAGGGCCGCATCGTGTGGAACACGCGCGGCATCGTCAAACAGGCCGAACTCAAGAAGCAACTGGAAGCGCTGTTGACACCCGCCACCACCACCACCACACAGCCCACCGAACCACGTAACGAATCGGCCAAAGGGACCAAGCCGGGCGAGGCGTCGAGCGTTCCAAGTTGACCGCTTTGACCCGGAGAGGGCCGCGCCGTGAGCGGGGCAGCACAAGCGGACAGTCATCGTTGGACGTTCGGCTTCCGCGTCATCGCTAACCAGATTTCGCGCGCCCGTTGGCGTAACACCCTGACTTACAGGTTTCACCCGCGGCTGTCGGCGGGCGTCGAGTACAACCCGCTGGCGGGCAAAGTCAGCCCGCTGGCGAACTTCGTCGCCATGACGGAGACGCGCGCGCGGCCGGCGCTGATCCTCGGTACCAGTTCCGACCGCATCGGGACGCCCTCGGGCCAGTCGTTCTATGCGACCTTCAGCAAGAACCTGAAAGCTCGGACGGGACTGCCGCTCGCCCCTTACGCAGGCGTCGCTTACGGCACGCACGAGGATCGGTTGCGCCCTGTCGGCGGCCTCAATCTGAGCGCGGGCGAACACTGGTCCGCGACCATCGTGTTCGACGGCGTGCGCGTGCACCCGTTGCTTAATTATGCTTACGACCGACACGTGTTTTCCTTCATCCTCGAGCGCGGCCGCAATCCGGGCGTGAGCTACAGCGTCTCTTTCTGAGGCGGGATGATGTGGGTCTATGAGTGAACGTTCGCAAAGGAAGATTAACCACGGAGGATACGGAGGGCCACCGAGGAGAAAACATCAACTGCTGAATGAAAGACAACTGTTTTCGTTTCATCTCTCATCCTTCCATCACGCGCCAACTCTCCCGTATCGTCTGTGGTAACTTGTCATCTCTCCCGCGCGTCTTAAACTACACGTCCCGAGCCACAAGTCCAGAAAGGGAAATTCTCATGAATTCGTCATCACAAAAACTTGCCGCCCTTTGCGCCTTCGTCTGCTTGCTCGCAGCCGCTGTGACCGCCGATGCGAACGGGCAGTCTCAGCGCAAGCGTCGCGCCTCTGATCCCGATCCGGTGGTTGAGGCTAAGCGCGAATTGGAGGCAGCGAAGCGGGCCGCGAGCGCGTCGCGCGTCTTCGAGCAGATCATGGGCGCGCGCGATAACAAGATTCCGAAAGAATTGATCGACCGGGCCGAGGCGGTGGCGGTATTCCCCGGCGTGTTAAAGGCGGGCTTCATCGTCGGCGGCCGCGGCGGCAGCGGCGTCGTCAGCCGTCGGGTCAAAGGCGGGTGGAGCGCGCCGGCCTTCTTCAACATGGGCGGCGGCAGTTTCGGCGCGCAGATCGGCGCGTCGAAGACAGATTTCGTGTTGCTCTTCATGAACGAGTCGGCGGTCAAGGGGCTACTCGAAGACAAGTTCGAGATGGGCGGCGAAGTGAGCGTCGCGGCCGGGCCGGTCGGGCGCTCGGCATCCGCGACGACGAACCTGACGCTCGACGCCGGCATCCTCTCCTACTCGCGCAGCCGAGGGCTGTTCGCCGGCCTCGAACTAAAAGGCGCGGTCGTCAACCCCGACAACAAACTCAATGAGGCGCTCTACCGACGCAAGGCCGGCGACCTGCTGCTCGACCCGACTTACCAACACGACCTCGCACAAGTGCCCGAAGGCGTCCGCGTCTTCCCACTCACGCTCGCGCGTTATTCGCGGCGATAGTCGTCACAGGCCATCAGAAGGATTAACCGCGAAGGACACGAAGAGCACGAAGAAAAATAAATGAGAGAATGTGTGCTCGGGCCGCGCCGCTGTCTTATGCTGTTTGCTCAGCTTTACATCTTCTTCGTGCTCTTCGTGTCCTTCGTGGTTCAATGATTTTCCCCGCGCGCCCGAAACGCTTGACGCCTCAGAGGGCGACACTTAGAATCCACGCCACGTTCGGAAGCCGCCCGCGCTCCCGTGGAGGTCAACACTTATGCAGCCGCGCACGCAACGCCAGAGAGAGATTCTCGACTACATCACGCACTTCATCGGGCGGCACGGCTACCAGCCCTCCTACGCGCAGATCGCGCGCCACTTCGGCATCTCGTCGAAGGCGACCGTCGCCAAGCATATCGAGGCGCTGGAGAAGCGCGGCCTCATCGCGCGCCGGCACGATAACGGGACATTCGGCTTAAACCTCCAGACCGAGGAACTCAACGGCGACTCGATCTGCGAAGTGCCTTTGCTCGGGCGCATCGCCGCCGGCTACCCGCTCGACACCGTGGTGGACGCCGCCGCCGACACGATCAACGTTCCGCGCTTCATGCTCGGGCGCGTCCGCCCCGAACAGATTTACGCCCTGCGCGTCGCCGGCGACTCGATGATCGACGAGCACATCTGCGACGGCGACATCGCCCTCATCGAGAACCGGACCGAGGCCCGCGATGGCGAGATCGTCGTCGCCTTGGTGGACGGCAACCGCGCCACCCTGAAACGCCTCTTCCGCCTCGGCCGCGAAGTCGAACTGCGGCCCGCCAACTCACAACTGGCTTCCATCCGCCTGCCGGCGCATCAAGTCACCGTGCAGGGCATCTTCCGCGGCCTGCTCCGGCCTGTGTCTTAACAACAATGACGAGTGACAAGTGAAGGGTGACGAGCGGGAAAGTTTTTGTCTCGTCACCCTTCACTGTTTGATGTGCGGACAATAACGCGCGGCGTCTGTACCGCTTTGCGCGGTCGCCGCGACTTGTTGTCCCTTCCGTATCGCGTCCATTCCCATTCTTCCTGCTGGCATATGGCTTGCCCGAAATACTTCGGATCAATTACGCAAAACAGAAGGCCGCGCCGGAGCGGGCGCGCCAGAGAAGCAACCACAGTTAAGCGGGAGGAGTTAAATTTATGGCAAGCATTAAGAACGAGTCTGAGCGAACGAAGAAGGTCGCCATCCTCATCGAGCAGCACGTCGAGGATGCGGAGTTTCAGCTCCCTTACAACGCCTTGCGGGAGGCCGGGGCCGAAGTCACCGTCCTCGGCTCGCGGACCAACGAGAAGTACATTGGCAAGCAGCAGAAGCTGTCCATCGAAGCCGACATGACTACGACCGAGGCGCGCGCCGCGGACTTTGACGCCGTCATCATCCCCGGCGGCATGGCCCCCGACCGGATGCGGACCAACATGAAGACCGTCCGCTTCGTGCAGGACGCGATGGAGCAGGGCAAACTCGTCGCCGCCGTCTGCCACGGGCCGCAGGTGCTGATCGAGGGTGATCTCTTAAAAGGCAAGCGCGCCACCGGCTTCCGCGCCATCCGCAAGGACATGCAGAACGCCGGGGCCAACTTCGAGAACGCGCCGCTCGTCACGGATGGCAACCTTTTGACCTCGCGCCGGCCCGGCGACCTGCCCATCTTCACGACGGCCATCCTCAATCAACTCGGCCTGAGCGCGGAAGGCCGGCCCGTGTTTGACGTGAACAACCAGCAGGCCGATTGGTGGCAACTCGGCGAGGGGTGGGGCGGCTCGACCAAGGCGGAAATCGTGGACGCGCTCAACACCGCCATCCGCGGCGAGCGCTATGCGCTGACGGCCTTCGAGCATTACGCCGACAAGGCGGTTGCGGACGCCGCGCTGAAGTCGTTCTTCGGCGAGGTCTGTGAGGACAAGCGCCGTCACCTCCAGTTGCTCGAAGCGCGCCTCGCCGAACTCGGCGAGAAGGAGTCGTTCCAAGCGGCCGGCAGCGGCGCGTGGGCCACGCTGAAGAGTTGGATTCAGTCGAGCGACGAAGTCTCGCTGTTGCGCCGCGCTCTCGGCGATCTGCAAACCGGCGTCGTAGACGCTTACAACCTCTCGGTGCAACTGACCGATCCGGCCACAACCGCCATCTTCGACGAGATCGAAATCGACCTCGCACGGCACGAGCAGCAGGCGGCCGATCGCTACCACGCGCGACTCGGCGACCAAGAGGCCAAGCCGGCGCAGCCCTCGACCGGCGCGGCCGTCAGCGCTTGATCGCCTGACACTCGTACTCGGCCCAAGCACAGAAGGCCTGCCGCAATTTTGTTCCGCGGCAGGCCTTCTATGTTTGGCCGCTACTTTGTGCTCTTTAGCGTTGACACCAATACCAGCGTGCAAGCCAAAGAGAGATGAGCCGCGGATGCACGCAGATCAACGC
>JBOGOY010000142.1:0-7791 GCA_050748185.1 Pyrinomonadaceae bacterium | reverse complement strand
GTGCACATGTTGCCGAGAACAACTCCCTCCGTCTCCCGCGCCTCCGGCGTTTGCACGCCGGAGGCGCGAATCAGTTGCAGCGCCTTGTCGTAATAATCTAAAGCTTGCTGATACTCGGACAAGTTCCGGTACACGACGCCGATCCCGGACAGCGTCGAAGCCTCTTCGAGCACGTTCTTCAGTTCGCGCCAGACGGGCAGCACCTGCTGGGAATACTCCAGTGATTGTCTAAAGTCTCCGATTTGGAAATACATCACGCCGATGGCTTTCAGCGCTTTGGCTTCCCCACTCCGCTCATTCGCCTCACGCCACAGCGGCAGCGCTTGATTGAAGACTTCCAGAGCCTGCTTGGTCCCGCCCAGAGATGCCTGCACCTCGCCGAGCGTGTAAAGCGCTTGAGCTTCCTGCTGGCGGTCGCCGGCGGCGCGGAAGGATTGCGCCGCTTCCGCAAAAAAAGTGAGCGCCTGCCGCGAGGTTTCGGCCTTCTGCTTGCTAAACAACCGCTCGCCTTCGACCGACGCTCTTTCGCCGGCGCTGCGACTTTCATCCTGCGCGGTCGCCGCGCGCAATTCTTCAACCCTGATCTCGTAGCGCCCGGTCTTGGCCTGCGGCTCAAGCGAACGCACGGACACTTGATGCACACCCGCCTCTTTCGTCACCCATGGAAGCGTTTCCTCTCCTTCAGTGCCCGTCGGGCTGTCCATTTGATAAAGCTGTTTCCCATCCGGGGCGTGCAGAACCACGACGACATCGACGCCGTGCTGCTTCACGATCAGGCGGAAATACTGACCAACGTCCGGCCGGACGCTGTAAGAATGCGACTGGCCGCCTTCTAACTCCCGCTCGATCGGCTTTCCGGGTTCCAGCGGGCGCGCATCGGCGCGCTCTTGTGTGATGTCTGAACGGGTGCGCGTCCGGGCGGACGTTAAGAGTGGGCGTGCGGTGGCCTCGATCACCAGCCCGGCTGAACACAACAGGCAGAGCGACCAGACGACGACACGGCACATGGACAGTTGCTGACAGCGAGTTGAAATCAAGATGGATATGTTTTGGTTAGTCATGCCCCCGGCCTCGTCGGCAGCGGCTGCCAGAAGTTGCTGAGAATCAAGGAAAGGCTTTCTGTCGCATCCCGAGATACGCTCGTCGCGCGAGCTATAGGGAACTCGGATGCAGACCTCATGTGTCCGTACCTTACTCCCAAACTTTACATAGCGTAAAGCGCGATTCAGCCGGGCGGCGTGCTTGTCCTGACGTGTCTTTTGAGGGCTGATACCGTAGTCGGCACATACTGTCCGATGTCGGCGACTCGCGGTTTCAACTTCCGCGCAACGCGACGATGCGCGGGATGCCTTGCAAGTCCTGCTGAATACCGAGGAGGGTCCAAGTCAGCGGGTCGATTAATTCCGTGACCTGCGCGTGCTGGTCGTGGCCGATCTCGACGAGCAGGTGGCCGCCGGACGCGAGAAACGGCGGGGCGTCGGCCAACAGGCGGCGGATGACAAAGAGACCGTCGCCGCCGGGCGTGAGCGCCAGCAGCGGCTCGTGGTCGCGCACCTCGCGCTGCAAACCGGGCACGTCACGCTCGGCGATATACGGCGGATTCGAGGCGATGAGATCGAAGTGAGCACGCGCTGGATCGAGCGCCGAGAAGCAATCCGCGGTGACGAGAGCGAGGCGTGCGGCGACGCCGTGGCGCGCCGCGTTGCGTGCGGCGACGCGCAGCGCGGCCGGCGAGAGATCGACGGCGACGGCGCGCGCGTCCCGGCGCTCGTGCAACAGCGTGATCGCGATGCAGCCCGAGCCCGTGCCCACGTCGCAGACGAGCGGCGCACTGGTCCCCCGCAGCAATTCGAGCGCCGTCTCGATCAGCAATTCGGTTTCGGGCCGCGGGATCAGCACGGCGGGCGTAACCTCGAAGTCGAGCCCGTAAAACTCCTGCCGGCCCGTGACGTATTGCGCCGGCTCGCCCGCCGCGCGCCGCGCCACCCAGCGGCGAAAGAGATTGACCTGTTCCGGCGTCAACGCCTCGTCATCGTGTGTGAAGAGGTAGGTGCGATCACACCCCAGCAGGCTCAACAACAAGGTCGCGGCCTCGCGCCGCGCCTCCGCCACACTCGCCCCGCGCAATGCGACGGCCGCCTTTGCCAACGCCTCCGCGATCGTCAACTCCACGTCTCTCCCTCGCACTCAACCGATTATCACTCACTCCCACAAGCTAACAGCCGACAATCCGCAATTCGCAATCCCTTTCCCCTTCGCCTTTCGCCTTTCGCCCTTCGCCTTTATAATACGGCCACCCCAAGTAACGAAAATCCAATTCGCAACGGGTGAGGCCGCCGCCGACGAGATGTAGGCGCGCCGCTCGTCGCACTGTCAGGAGAGAGGAGCAGCAGATGAAGTCGGAGTTTCACATCAAAGGGATGCACTGCGAGTCGTGCGCCGTGGACATCCGCGAGACGCTCGAAGCGACCGCCGGAGTCCGGCGCGCCGACGTGACCTTCAACGGCAAGACCGCCAACGTCGAGTTTGATGAGAACGTCGTCCAGCAGCAGACGCTGATCAAAAAGATTCAAGACCTCGGCTACAACGCGACCGTCGCGCAGGAAGGCGACAACAACCCGCAGACCGAGGCCAGAGGCGCTTAACCAAATTTCAGAAGTAACAGGTGAACAGTGACCGAGTGACAGGAGAATAAAGTGACAAGTGACCGAGTGACAAGTGACAGGAAACAGACTGTTCTGGCTTATCACCTGTCGCTTGTCACTCGGTCACTGTCTTGACCTGTCACCCGTCACTTTTGAGAAAACCAGAGGTGAACAAAGATGGAACAAGGCAGACAGCAGGCCGTTGACGACCAAGGTACGAGCGAACAACAGGGGCGCGAGTTGCTCCGCAGGCTGCGCGACGAGGGCTTTGGGGCCGACGACGAGAAACTGGCCGTCGCGCTCGGCCGCCCCCTCGAAGAAGTCAGCGCATGGATGACCGACACGGGCGAACCCGTCGATGACGACATCGTCATGAAAGCCCGCGGCATCGCCCAAGAGCGGGGAATAAACTTGGAGTAGCCAGTAGTCAGTAGCCAGTAGAAGAAGGATTCAGATGCCGGCTACTGACTACTCCGCTCGGTCGCCGAAAAGCACTTCGCGCTTGGCGTAGTAGAAGAAGGTTCAGATGCCGGCTACTGACTACTGACTACTGACTACTTTTTCATGAACCCCAAAATCATCGAGGCCGCCGCCGCGCTCGTCGAGTCGTACACGCGCGGCGACGGCCCACAAATTCACCACTTGGGTTGTCGCCCGCTGCCGTCGCACGCCGAAGTGATTCGCGTGCTGGTGTCGCTCCACGAACTGCTCTTCCCCGGTTACATCGGCGCGCAAGGGTTGACAGGCGAAGACCTGCGGCGGCACGTCGAAGCGCGCATGGTGTGGCTCAATGAAACGCTGGCCGAGCAGATCAGCCGCGCCTTCAACCACGGGCAGAGCCCGGCCGCGCCCTGCGAAGACATGACGTCGTGCGCCGCCGTCATCGCGGCGGACTTTCTCGCGCGCCTACCCGCCCTGCGTGAGACGCTGGCGGCCGATGTGGTCGCCGCCTACGAAGGCGATCCGGCGGCCACCGGGTTCGATGAGATCATCTTCAGCTATCCCGGCCTCTACGCCGTGATGGTTTACCGCGTCGCGCACGCGCTCTACCGTCTGGGCGTCCCGCTGATCCCGCGGATCATGACCGAGCACGCGCACCAACGCACGGGCATCGACATCCACCCGGCCACGCAGATCGGCGCGCGCTTCTTCATCGATCACGGCACTGGCGTCGTTATCGGCGGCACGGCCGTCATCGGCCGCAACATCAAACTTTATCAGGGCGTCACGCTCGGCGCGTTCTCTTTCGACAAAGACGCCCATGGCCGCCTCGTCCGCGACACTAAGCGCCACCCGACGATCGAAGACGACGTGGTGATTTACGCCGGCGCGACCATCCTCGGCGGTCAGACCGTGATCGGGCGCGGCAGCGTCATCGGCGGCAACGTCTGGCTGACACACTCGGTCCCCCCCGGCACGCACGTGCTTCAGGAGAAGCCGAACCTGCGGATCATCACGCCGGACAAAGCCACGGTATAGTGACAGGTGAACAGTGATAGGTGACAGGAGCAGGCAAGTGATGAGTGACAGGTAACGGATGACAGGAGGCCGACTGTTCTTGCCTGTCACTTGTCACTTGTCACTGTTTTAGGAATTCTTCACGCATTCAGATTTTCATAACGGGTAGAAAGAAACGAGTCGGGTTTCTCCTGTAGCTTGATCGGACCCCAGCCCACGCGGGCTGGGGTTCAGTCATTCAGGGGTGCGATTAAACAGGGTTGACCGGGGCTAACGAGAGGGTTTAAACCATGAACACTTTGACGAAAAGCCTGCTGCTATTTGTGCTGAACCTACTGGACGCACAACTCACCATCGTGTGGGTCCGCCACGGGCTGGCGACCGAAGGCAACGGGCTGATGGCTTACCTGCTCGACATCGGCAACGGCCCCTTCCTGCTGACCAAACTCTTCGTCGGGGCCGCGGTCGCTTACGTCCTCTACCACTGGTCGCACCTGCGCCTCGCGCGCGTCGGGCTGCAACTCTCGCTCGGCCTCTACATCGCGTTGATGTTCGTCCACGCCGGCGTCGGCCTTTCGGCGCTCGGCTGGGAGAAGCCGGCCGCCGCCCTCGCTATGCTTGACAGGCTGCCGGCCGCGATCCTCGCCGTACTGTCTTAACCTCGATTCAATTTACTCAAAGTGACAGGTCAACGGTGACAGGTGACAGGAGGTGTCGGTTTGTGCGCGAGGTGGAGCCAACGCTCCGAGCCACACGGGTGCGGCCCGAAAGTTTTAGATGCTGCTGTTACGCCCGCGATTTTCGTCGCTTCTTGTCACCTGTCACTTTTGAGAATTTAGCTCGACGATGCCGCGCCCCACGACCCGCCCCGACAGGGGCTGTAAGAAGGTAGCCAGTGGCCAGCGCGGGAGCATCAGCGGGCGCGCGCAGCCTCTTCTGTGCAGATGATGCCATCACGCCGCGCCCTGAAGGGGCGCACGGAACGTTCTCGCGTCCTTTCAGGACGCACAATCTTCGATAACTCGACAATCCAGAGGCTGCGCGCTGACGCGCTGACGCGCTGGCTACCTTCCCATCGCCTCTCCGAGGCGCTAATGCGTCTTACTCCTTCACGTCAAAACAACCAGCCACCGTTTTTCGTACTCCCCGGCAACAAAAATGGGTAGTGGTTCAATCAGGGGACACGGTGCGGAAGCCCGCACGGGCTGCCCCGTCTCCCTTGATTGAGCCACTACCCAAAAATGATTAAGAAAGAGTGAGATAACTCCGGTCCCGGCGTCGCCCTGTGGACGCAACCGCACGCACGGGCCGGGGCATCTTAACGGAGCTTCTTTTTTGTCTTAAACGTCGGCAGACAGGTGGAAAAATCATGACTTATCGCATCAGCGCCCGCCAGATTCTGTTCATCGCCTTCGCGTCGGCTTTGTTCGCGGCCGGTACGGTCCTGCTCTTCGAGCGGTTCAGCCACCGCTGGCAGCCGACGGGCGATGCCGCGGTCACTTTTTCGGAGACGGCCCCGGACGGCATCACCAACCCGGCGGTCGCCACCGACGAACAGAACAACATCGAGGTCTATCGAGCGATTTCGCCCGGCGTCGTCTTCATCACGACGACCTCCTTCAGCAACGACTTTTTCGAGCCCGGCCCGCGCACCGGCACCGGCTCCGGCGCGGTCATCGACGATCAGGGCCACATCCTGACCAACTATCACGTCATCGAGGGCGCGCAGCGCCTCAATGTCAGCTTCGGCGGCGACAAGGTTTATCCGGCGCGCAAAATCGGCGAAGACCCCGACACGGACCTCGCCATCATCAAGGTCGAGACGCCGCGCGAAGACCTGCGGATCGTCCCCTTCGGCGACTCGGACAAGTTGACCGTGGGCCAAAAAGTGCTCGCCATTGGCAACCCGTTCGGCTTTGAGCGGACACTGACGACCGGTGTCATCAGCGGCCTCCAGCGCCCGATCCGCGCGCGCAACAAACGGCAGATCGAAGGCGCGATCCAAACGGACGCTTCGATCAATCCCGGCAACTCCGGCGGGCCGTTGCTCGACTCTTCGGGCCGCATGATCGGCATCAACTCGCAGATTCTCTCGCCCGCGGGTGGCTCGGTCGGCGTCGGATTCGCGGTGCCCGCCAACATTGCTAAGCGCGTTATCCCGCAACTGATCAAGAACGGCGCGGTCATCCGCCCGAAGCTCGGCATCGTGCCCTATAACGTGGGGAACTTACAGGTGCGCCTGCCGGTTTCCGAAGGCGTCGGGATTTATCAGGTGTACGAGAACAGTTCCGCGTCGGCCGCGGGCTTGCGCGGACTGGAGCAGGACGCCAACGGCGAAATCGTCCTCGGCGACATCATCACCGGCATCGACGGCGAGAAGGTGTCGGACGGCGACGACCTCTTCCGCATCCTCGACAAGCGCCAGTTCGGCGACACGGTGCAGGTCGAAGTCTTCCGCGGCGGGCGGCGCGTCAACGTCCCCGTCAGGCTGTTGGCGGACAGGCGCGGCGGCACGAGAAGGCAATGATGAACGATGAATGCGGAATGATGAATGAAAGACAGGTTGATTTAATTCATCATTTCGCATTCATCATTTTTCTCGTGGAACATTTCGTCAACAAAGGTTTCGGCTGGCTCTGCCTGCGTTGTCAGGCGTCGCTCAAACCTGCGAACTCCGCGGGCGGGCTCGCACGCTTCTTCACCGAAGGCGAGGCCGAAGAGCGCGAACTGAAACTCTCCGAGCCCTCGCTCGCTCGCTGGCTCGACGAGACGCGCGACACACTTCTCTGCCCGCGCTGCGGAACAACGGAAAGGATGAAGGCGGAAGGATGGAGGATGAAGTAGGGCCACCTGCCTTTTCTTCATCCTTCCGCCTTCATCCTTTCATCATCATTTCCGCCGCCATCTTCCCGGACAACAACACCAGCGGGATGCCGCCGCCGGGGTGCGTCGTGCCGCCTGCGAAATAAAGCCCTTCGATGTCGCGCGACTTGTTGGGCGGGCGCAGGAAGGCGCTCGCGAGGCTATTCGACGACGGGCCGTAGAGCGCGCCGCGGTGCGCGTTGTACTTCAAGCGAAAGTCTTCGGGAGTAATGACGTGCTCGTAGTCGATCGCTCCGCGCAGACCATCCATCCCGTAACCTTCCAACCTGTCAACGATCAGCTCGCGGTAAGGCTGCGCCTCATGGGTCCAGTCTGTGCGTTCACTCGTCGCCGGCGCGTTGACGAGCACGAAAAGGTTTTCGTGGCCGTCGGGAGCCTGCGTCGAATCCGTGCGCGAGGTGGCGCAGACATAGACGGTCGGATCGGCCGCCGGGCGCAGGTCGTCGAAGATCGAACGAAACTCTGCCGGGTAATCCGCCGAGAAGAAAATATTGTGGTGGGCCAGTTCGGGGAATTTTCGTTTCGCGCCGAGCAGCAACACGAAGCCGCTGCAAGACGGCTCGACGCGCGCGAGTTTTCGTTCCGAATATCGCCCCTTGGTCCCTGACGGGACCAACCGGCTCACAGTCTCCAGCGCGTCGGAATTGGCCAGCACCGCGTCGCCGCGCAACTGCTCGCCCCCGCGCAGGCGCACGCCCCGCGCCCGCCCGCCTTCGACGCAGATCTCTTCGACCTCCGCGCCGAGGCGCAACTCGACGCCCAACTCGCTTGCTAACCGCACGAGCGCCCGGGGCAACTCGTACAT
>JBOGOY010000141.1:0-7806 GCA_050748185.1 Pyrinomonadaceae bacterium | reverse complement strand
GTGATGCTCGCCGCGACGGGCCTCCTGCTCGCGCACGCCCCGCGCCGACGCGCCCGCAAAGAAGACGTGTTAGAGACTATTCGCCGGATGGGGGTTTTGCAGATCGACACGATCCACGTCGTCGCGCGCAGCCCGTACCTCGTGTTGTGGAGCCGGCTCGGGAGTTACGATCCGTGCTGGCTCGACGAGTTGCTGGCCGAGGGCCGACTGTTCGAATACTGGTCCCACGAAGCTTCCTTCCTGCCGATTGAGGACTACGGGCTCTACCGCCACCGGATGATCGATCCCGGCTCGATGGGCTGGAAGTATTCGCATGCGTGGCTCGATCAGCACCGGTTGGAGGTGGAGCGCGTGCTCGCTCACGTCCGCGCGCGCGGGGCCGTGATGTCATCGGACTTCGCGCGCACGGACGGCAAGAAGGGCGGCTGGTGGGAGTGGAAGCCGGAGAAGCGCGCGCTGGAGATGCTGTTCACCGCAGGCGAGTTGATGATCGCGCGCCGCCGCAATTTCCAGCGCGTCTATGATCTGCGCGAGCGCGTCCTGCCCGGCTGGTCCGACGAGCAGTCGCTGACGGCCGCAGCAGCCCGGCGGCAACTCGCGCTGAAAGCTGTCAACGCGCTCGGGCTCACGACGGCTCGCTGGGCGGCCGACTATTTCCGCACCCCGAAAAGGGAAACCGAAACATTGGTCAGGTGTTTAGCGGACGAGGGCGCGCTGCATTCCGCCCAAGTCGAAGGGTGGGCCGAAGAGCCGTTCTACTTCCACCCCGACCAGACGAGCCTATTAGAGAGCGCGTCGGCCGGCAAGCTCAGGCCGACACTGACGACGCTGCTCTCGCCTTTCGATCCGCTCGTGTGGGATCGCGTGCGCGCCAGTCGGATGTTTGCTTTCGACTACCGCCTTGAGTGTTACACGCCCGCGCCGAAGCGGCTGTACGGCTATTTCACGCTGCCCGTCCTGCGGCGCGGCGCGCTCGTCGGGCGGCTCGACGCGAAAGCGCACCGCAAGGAAGGTCGGTTCGAGATCAAGGCGCTGCACCTTGAGCCGGAGACCGAAATCACCGACGAGTTGATTTCGGATCTGGCAGGCGCGTTCGCGGACTGCGCCGCGTGGCACACGACGCCCGAGATCACCATCACTGACACGAACCCGCCGCGCCTCGCGTCATTAATCCGGCGCGCACTCAAACGGCTGTAAACTCGAGGGCGGCGTCACCGTCGCGGCAACAATCCGTGACACCTGCTCAAAACGATTCGGATATAGCGCTACGCAACTGAGTACGACGGGAAGCGAGCGCCGCTTGGCGCCGGGAGCGCAGGCATCTTGCCTGCATTGAGCGCGTGAGCGCGAATGACGGTTGCGCCCAACTCATATTTGCATCACCTGCGAACGTGCCCGCGTCACGCGCGGCGGAGCGAGACGCTTGCACTCCCGTCGGAGAGTCGTATCAAAATGAGAGCCGTAATAGTTTCTGTTGACCGACACACTTTGTCGCCGCGAGTTGAAAGGAGAGTTGGAATGTCAAAGCTCAGGGCGTTAGGGAGCGGATTTGTCGGCGCGTGCGCGCTGACCCTGATTCACGAAACCGCGCGACGAGCGTTGCCGGGCGTGGCCCCGCGCCTCGACGTGCTCGGGATGCGCGCGATCAAAAAGACCGCGCGGGCCGCGGGGGACCAATCGCCGCCCGCGGGCGAAGAGTTGCGACGGCTGGCGCTCGCCGGCGACATCTTTTCCAACTCGCTCTACTTCAGTTTGGTCGGCGTGGGTGGCCGGCGGCAGGCGTTAACGTGCGGGGCTTTGCTCGGGCTGTCGGCGGGCGTCGGCGCGGTGTTGCTGCCGGGACCGCTCGGACTCGGCCGGGACGCGAGCGCGCGCACGCCGCAGACGCAGGCGCTGACCGTCGCGTGGTACGTCGCCGGCGGCCTCGCCGCCGCCACCACCTACAAGCTCTTCGCGTCAAACTCGCGCCGTTAATTGAGAGGGCGCCGTCATCAGTGGAAGTTCTACCGCGGAGGCGCAGAGGACACGCGAGAGAAGCGCAGAGGAAGTTAGCGAGTAGGTATTAAGCTTCAATTGATCCTCTGCGTCTTCTCTGCGCCTCCGCGGTTAAAGGCCCTCGTCACGGTCTTGACTAACGAAGCTCGACTCAGACCACGAGCCAATGGGCCGCCAACTCTTCACGCCGTCGCGCTCGCGTCCTGACCTACCGCGCTTCGTTCCGCTTCCAACCGCGCCAGCGCGCGATCGTGCGCCCCGCCGAGCAGCAGTTGCGCGAGGAGCGCGCCCGACATCGCCATGAACATGTCCGACTGCGTATCCCACTGGTCCCCTTGCGTGCCGAGGAAGGCGTCCGCCGCCTCGCCGCCCGCGACGGCCGCCCACCATTCCGTAAACTCGTAGAACGCGCTCGCGGCGAGACACACGCAGACGACCAGAAAGAACAGCCACCCGCCGCGCCGCAATGGCGTCTCCCGCAGCAGCACCTCGCGCGCCACGATGGCCGGAAAGAACCCTTGCGCGAAGTGTCCGATGCGATCGTAGTGGTTGCGCGCGAACCCCAACCAGTCCTGCATCCAGTAGCCCACGGGCACGCGCGCGTAAGAGTAAGGCGCGCCGAGGCTTAGAATGAGCGCGTGCAGCAACACCAGCCATAGACGAACGGCGTGAACGGAAAGCGCCGGCAGGTGACGAACAGCACGGCGACGGCCAGCAGCGCCAGAGCTACTTCGAGCCACCACGTCAGCCAGTCGAAAGGCCGGATCGCCGACACGGACAAGGCCGCCGCGCCGATACCGAGCAGCAACAGCGCCTCTGTCTTTTTGAGCATAGTCTCAACATTTCGCGCCCGCCACGCACGCCTTTGTTCACGTGCGCGCAAGGCCGTGGGCGAGTGGGAAATTGATTTCAAACCAGCACGAGCCCGACAGTAAACCCGCCGCCACCGAACAGTGGACTTCCAAGCGGCGGAACCATCAGACTCACGCTTGACACCGCCCGCCCGCGGCCCCTAGTATTTCCCTCGCCACCTCAGTGGGGCAGTAGCTCAGTTGGCAGAGCGCCGCGTTCGCAATGCGGAGGCCAGGAGTTCGACCCTCCTCTGCTCCACCAATAAGATCGCTCATTTACGGCAAGTCCCGGGGCTTGCCGTATTTTATATATACACACTTTACCCCGCGATTCTCAGTTCAATTAAGGCCGTGCCTGATCTTAATTTTGACGGATACAATACGCTATATGCCACGCATGGCTTGCACGCATACGCCGCTAAGTGTCCTCCGCAGTTAGTCCGGTACGCATTACGTTACTATTCAAAGCCGGGTGAGACGGTGCTCGATCCGATGGTCGGTAGTGGCACGGCGCTGGTTGAGGCGCGCTTGATGGGGCGACATGCATGTGGGTACGACATAGACCCACTAGCTCGCTTAATAGCTCAGGTAAAGTCGCGCAAGGTCAGCGATTCGCGCATTGAACTGGCCTACGAAGTAATCGTCAAACGATCTGCACGAGACCTTGTTGCGTTGCAATCTCCGCAAGCAACGACAGCTGTTCGTCGTCGCGCCACCCCACCCAATTTCCCTAATCAAGATTATTGGTTCGATTCCGACGTATCGGCAGCGCTAGCGATTCTGTCCTATCACATCGGCACTACACCGATGTCTGGGGGTGTGAGAGACTTCTTTTGGGTGGCATTCTCATCGCTTATTTTGGCCCGCACGAGCGTCGCCAACGCACGTGACATTATCCACTCACGACATCACCATTGGTTACACACACAGAAGCCAAACGTGCTCGCAAGATTTGCAGCCCGAGTGGGGCGAATGCAACTACGGACTCCACAAGATCGCTGACGCTAACGTCATCAGCCGGCTCAAGCGCTCTGTCGGAGGCGTCGATGAAGGATTGTGGAATCGACTACCTAATCTTGCTCCGGGTCAAGCGATAGTTTCGGCGGCAAGCATGGCTCGCCCGTTGTTGGTCGCAATCGACCCAGCGCCCTGTAAACTACGCATGATCGAATAGGTCGCCTCCTGTTTTTATAATGTTATGGTCCAGAAGAAAACACGCCCCGTGCGTCGCAAATCGTCGTCAGGCGCGGGCGCGATCTCGACCGAGCAGGGCGTCGCGGCGGCGCAAGCCGTCTTGGAGGTCGCCGAAGCGGCCGGCGTTGATTGCGCCCTGTGCGGCGGCATCGCCGTCCAACTCTACGGTTTCACCCGCGCGACGCGAGCCGTTGATTTCGTCGCCGCCGAACTGTTGCCATTGCCACGCCAGCGGCGGCTGAACTTCGGCGGCGAGGCTTACGCGGTCAAAGTTGGCAAGAGGTCGATTGAGGTTGATTGGATCGTCAGGGATGACGACAAACAGGAGGCCTATCAGGCGGCGCTGGCCGATGCCGTCGTCATCGAGCCGGAGCAGTTGCCGATCTTAACGCCCGAGTGGTTGGTGATCCTCAAACACTTGGCCGGGCGCGGCAAAGACCAACTCGATCTATTGTGGATGTTGCGCGAGGACGACTTGGTTGACCGCAAGCTGGTGGCGAAACACGTCCGCAAGCTGATGGGGCGCTTCGCTTACTGGGTGCTGAAAGATTTGGAGGCGCTCTATTTGGAAGCCGATTTGCTCCGCGCGCGCGACGAGATGGGAGAATGACCACTCATCGTTGGAGAAGAGCTTTCGTTTACCGACTCATCGTCATGATGGCGGCGACCGTCTCGATCCCGTCCCATAAATTCTGTAAGCGCAGGTTCTCGTTTTCCGCGTGCTGATTGTTGTCGTAGTTGGCGGGCGGGACGGTGACGGAAGGCGCGCCGAGACTTTCGCGCAATACGTAGAGCGGGAGACTGCCGCCGAGCGTGGGCAGTTTGACGATGGGCTGGCTCGAAGTGGATTGAACCGCCTCGATCACTTTCAGAGAGATCGGTAAATCCATGCGCGTGCGCTCGGCGTTGTAGCCGCCGCGCCTGACGACCTGCGCGATGAAAGGATGCCGCTGGCGCTCCTCGTCCGTCGGCTCCTGCTCCGTGACGTAGAAGCCTTGCCGACGGATGTGTTGGACGAGCCGTTCGACTTGGCGGCGATGATCGTTGCCTTTCACTAAGCGCATGTCGATGGTCGCCGTCGCCGTCGTCGGGATCACGTTGCGTGCCTGCCGGCCCACTTCCGCGCTGCTGATGCCGTCAATGTTGAGCGACGGCTGGTTGAGCTGTTCGAGTAGGCTCAACTTCCGGCTCGCGCCTTCGGCCTGCGCGAAACCGAGTTGCTGTTGTAGTTCAACGTCAAACCGCGGAGCCTCGGCAATGGCTTGTCGCTCGACCACTCCGAGCGGCTCGACGTCTTCATAAAAACCTGCAATCAGGACGCGCCCCGTCTCGTCCTTCATGGAAGTGAGCAATCTTGCCAGCAGCAGCGCGGGGTTAGGCGCCCAGTTGCCGTAATGCCCGCTGTGGAGCGGGCGCTTGGCCCCGAAGACGATGAGGTCAACGCTGGTCACGCCGCGGACGCCGAAGACCACCTGCTTGCGACCGGATTGATGGACGGGTCCGTCGAAAATGATCCACGCATCGGCGCGCAGCAGTTCCCGGTGGCGTTGCAAAATATCGGAGAGGTGCGGCGACCCCGCTTCTTCTTCACCTTCAAAAAAGATTTTGAGGTTGGAGGTCGGCTGCCGCCCCGTGGCCTTGAGCGCATCGAGCGCGGTCAGGACGGCGATGACGCCCGCCTTGTCGTCCGCCGCCGAGCGCGCGTAGAGACGCCATTCGGGATTGATTGGCTCGCCCGGTTTCGGCAGCGGCAGAATCCGACCGCCGGATTCTAAAGACGCGGAGCGCAACACGGGTTGCCACGGCAAGCTGCCGGTCCACTGCGCGGGGTCTGTCGGCTGCCCGTCATAATGAGCGTAGAGGACGAGCGTGCGCGTCGCCCCCGCGACTTTCAACTCGCCGTAAACCGCCGGTGGGGCGTCCCCGTCCGTCGCTTCGAGCAGACGGGGATTGAGACCACGACGCTCCATCATCTGCACGAGGGCATCGGCGTTGCGCCGGATGTTCGCTCGATCCGAGGCCACGTTCGGGATCGAAAGCAGGTCGGTAAATTCTTCGAGGATCTGGCGCTCGTGGGCTTTGCGATATTCGCGCACCGGAGAGGTGTCTTGAACCACCGCGCCTGCCCAATGACTTGCCAAAGCCATTCCCGCGAGAACGCTGAAGAGATGTCGCATCATAGTTGTTCAGTACCTAAAAGTGACAAATGACAAGTAACAAGTCAAACGAGTGACAAGTGACAGGTGACAAGACAGCACCATCTGCCTCCTGTCACGGTTCACTCTCTGCTCTTGTCACCTGTCACCGTTTACTCAAAAGTGACAGGTGACAGGATGATCTGGCTGTGGCGCAACGCTGAACTGAGGGTGGGGCCGCAAGTGCTGGGGAGAACCGGCCCCCCGGCTCACTTTGGATACACGATCTTTTGCTCTGGCTTGTCACCTGTCACTTTTGAGTAAGTAGTTATTACAGCAACAGTGTCTCGACGCGATGCGCGTGGACCATGCCTTCACACGGCGACCACGCAAAGACCGTGAAGCGACCGTCTTGTGACGCCACGAGGGCGACCGATTGAGGCTGATCCTGTACGAACTGCGCCGCCGACAGGTGCCGGGTTGCGCCGAGTTGTAAGGGATGGACGATTGAGGCCGCCCCGCCGATGACGGGCTCCGTCAAGATCACCTGCTCGACCCGCGCGCCGCCGGCGCGGGGCGTAATCTTCGCGCCGAAGGCGTGCAACTCATACTGATCGCTGATCACGGTCGCGCCGTCCACCGCCGTCAGGCCCGCGACCGCCTCGACCGCATCAATCAGCGCCTCCTGCCATTCACGACTGTCCCTCTCGCCCTCGTCTTGCCGCATCAGTCCGGCCAGTTCCGAGAACGGAGGCATGACCGAGTAAGAAACGGGCCGCACAATCGACTCGCGCCACGCCTCTGAGTCGTGCGGCACGACGAGCAGAGAGCCACCGCGCCCGTGAGTTCGCATCGAGGCGGCGAGTTGCACCAGCAAGTTCACCTCATCGGCCCCCGTGTCGGGCGAGCCGAAGCCGAGCAACGGCGTCAGCAACGCCGGGCAGTCGGGCAGATTGGTCCCCTGCTCGTCCAACACTTTGATCTGATCGCCCTTGAGGACCACGACATTGACGAACTTGGCGGGCTCCTGCCCGCGTCGATACTTGATCACCAGCAATCCGGGTTCGATAACTTCCAGCACGAAGCAGAGCCGGGGGATCGTGCGGGTGGTCCCCCACACGCACAGTTGGTCCCCGTCGCGCCAGACACCGAGGTGGATGCCGGGGCGTTCGACGGCCGGAGCGAGCCGCGCGAGGGCCGCGGGGGTGAGCGACAGTCGCCGCTCGAACTTGAGTGGCTGCCCCGCCTGCTCGGGCCGCAGCAGCGCCAGAGAAATCTTCGGCGAGTAACCTTCTTCGCGCCGGAGGCTCGCCCAGAACGCCGCATCGATGATCGCTTCGATCGCCGCGGCATCAGGTTGCGGAGCTAACTCCTGCCAGCCTTGCAGGCGCGCCTCCGCGAGGTGACGAGCGAAACTCGCGTGAACAGTCGCCGCCACTGCCCGCGCGGCCGTGTATGCCGTTTCTGTCATAAGTCAAACTGGCTCACACAAAACTGTCTATCAGTGCCGGTGCGTTGCCCGTTCCTCGAATGGTTGTCTGAAAAGTCTTTCTTGTCGCTGAAAGCGACAGATTCAATAGCGTCGGGCAACGCTCTACGTCTCATTAGCGATTGAATCCAGACCCTGAAAG
>JBOGOY010000140.1:0-7859 GCA_050748185.1 Pyrinomonadaceae bacterium | reverse complement strand
GAATACTTTCCCACGCTCGCGCCGGACGGAAAGAGTTTCGTTTACGCGAGCCGGCCCGAAGGCAATTGGGATCTCTTTCTGCAAAGAGTCGGCGGCAGGAACGCAACGCCGCTGATGCCAAACACGCCTTCGGACGAGAGTCAGCCGGCGTTTTCTCCGGCCGGCGAACGGATCGCGTTTCGCTCGAACAGAGAGCCGGCGGGCGTCTATGTCATTGAGGCTACGGGCGAGAATGCGCGCCTCGTCGCTGCCGGCGGCTATCACCCCTCTTGGTCCCCTGACGGAAGCGAGATCGCCTACAGCACCGCTGGGCGCGACGCTCCCACCACGCGGACGACGACTCCGAGCGCGATCTGGGTGGTCAGCTTAGAGACCGGCGACAAGCGTCTGCTCACACAGACCGACGCCTTGCAGCCGTCTTGGTCCCCGCACGGCCAGCGCATCGCTTATTGGTTCATGCCGCCAAACGTCGGGCGCAGCGACATTGCGACCATTCCGCGCGGCGGCGGCGAGCCCGTGGTCGTGACGAAAGACGCCGCGACGAACTGGAACCCGGTGTGGTCGCCTGACGGCAGGTTTCTCTACTTTGCGAGCGACCGCGGCGGCAACATGAGTTTTTGGCGCGTCGCCATTGAGGAAGCGACCGGCCAAGTTTTGGGCGAGCCTGAAGCCGTATCGACGCCTTCGACTTTCAACCGGCATCTGAGTTTCTCGCGCGACGGACGGCGACTGCTTTATGTGCAGACGAATCAGCGGTCGAACATTCGCGCCGTTGAGTTTAATCCGCGGACGGAGCGGGTCGGCGGCGAACCATTCTGGGTTACGCGCGGCGACCGGCAAATCTCGCGCCCGGAACTTTCACCCGATGGCAGACAGTTCGTCATGCGCGTGCCGCGCCGAATGCAGGACGACATCGCCATCGTCAACCGCGACGGCGCGAATTGGCGCGACCTGACGAACGACAAGTTCTTCGACCGCTATCCGCGCTGGTCCCCTGACGGCAAGCGTTTAGCGTTCGCCTCGGACCGCGGCGGGAATTACGAAATCTGGACCCTTAACCTTGAAGGGGGAAGCCTGCGCCAACTCACTTTCGGCAGTGAGCGCGGCGCGGCGTTTCCGCTCTGGTCGCCCGACGGCCGACGAATACTCTTTCAGAGCAACTCTCTGCTCGCGATGATAGACGCCGGCAAGGAATGGGCTGAGCAGACGCCCGAGCGCCTACCAACGCCGGGAGGCGAGACACGCTTCGTGGCGTGGGACTGGTCGCCGGATGGGGAGAAGCTGGCGGGAACCTACGACGGCGACCAAGCCGGCGTCGCCTACTTCTCACTGACGAAACGCAGGTATGAAAGAGTGGCGGACGGCGGCTCATACCCGATGTGGCTTTCAGATAGCCGCCGCCTTGTCTTCACCGCCAAAGGAAAGGCGTACCTCGCGGACGTGGTGACAAAACGCATTCGGGAAATTTTCACCCCGGAAGAGCATCAGATGTGGAGCATCGGGATCGCGCGCGACGACCGGCTGCTTTACTTTACTGTTTACGAATCGGAGAGCGACATCTGGCTACTGGATTTGCAGCGGTAGGGTATAAAAATCGCCGTGTCGTAAATAGTTCACTTAACCGAAACCAACCGGGAGTCGCGGGCGTGCTTGCGACTCCCGGTTGGTTTCGTAGCGCCGCGGACTTATTACTGGCTGTCGGGCGCGATCCGTTGAGAGGGGTTGCCTTATGGAACGGGGTTGTTGTGGTAGCGAGTGCACGTTCCGCCGGCATTAATATTATCCATGCCGTTGCCCTCCGTCATGTTGCCGATGACGTTACTCGGGCAGTTAGCCGAGTGCCTCTATTAGCGTTGTCGTTAGCGACGTTGCCGGAAACGAGGCTGCCCACGCCGAAGGCGACGATGCCGTTATCACGGTTATCGCTGGCGACGCAATTCATCGAGTGGGGCGCTGGTTGACAGCGCGGCAGAAGAAGCGGTGTGCCGGCAGACTTTCGACGGCACACGCCTCTCTGCAACGCGCTTGAACCGGTCCCCGGCTTAGCGTTCGCGTGCAGAATTTACCGCCGGCAACAACAAGCCGATCAAAGTGGCTTTGCCACAGGCGGGCGAACAAACCGGACTGATCCATCCCCGAATGAGAACGTCGCACCGCTACGGTGATCCATCAACTCAAAGGTGTAGGGGAAATCACCTGCGCCCGGTTCCTCATCCTGCTCCGGCGCGGTGGTGGAGGAAGAGACAATCACCACCTTGACCCGCACCTGAAGGCGTCCCGTGCGCGGCTCGCCCGCCAAGTTGATGTGGTTACGCTTAATGTCGAATGAGCGGAACTCGCCCGCCGGAATCATGACTTCGTCAGTCAGTACGATTTGGTTTCTTGCACTGTCGAGAACTTTAACGTGCCCCGCAACAGCGCCTACGATAGGCTGGACGTTGCCTTCTTCAGAAGACCTGTCGCCCAGACCGAACTGAACGGGGTTATAAATGGTGACGCGCAGCGTTTGCCCCGGCACCAAACCGATCATGAACCCATGCTTCGCCTCCTCTCCCCCGCCCTGTGCCTGCGTAGGCGTAGCTGGAAGAAGGATGAGCGCTGCTGCCAGCGCCGTCGCCGCCGCCGCCAGCCTGTAGGCGCGCACCCCGCGCTTGATTAACCCCTTGGTCGTAGTCAGTCCGTTCATGATTTTCATTCTCCTTTTTTAGTTTCACTGATTGTTTTGATGGGCGGGATAAGCCCTTCCCCTCCATCCAATATCAAACCGCGATTCGGTATCGGACACGGAATCTGCCTCAACCCATCTGCGACGAGGTTCGTTAAGCGCCCTTACTGTTTCATAACTTTTTCAGCCATTTCAGAACGGGGCGCTCCAGTTCGTGTAGATGATCGTTTGAGAAGACGTAGTCCACATGACCGTAATCTCCCCTGAAGTTGAGCGTGACCGTGGCCGAGGTCATCAGGTTCGCGGTGTCAATCATCCCGCTGCCGAAACCGTTCCCGGCGGCGAAGATGAGCACTGGACCAGTGAAGTTGTGCAGGTTGGCGGTAAAGGTCTGCTCGCCGGCCAAGCCGCAATTTATGTCACGGACAGTCCGGTTAGCGACGTAATCAACGAAGCCTGAGATGTTGTCGTGAACCAGTGATTCGTTGGCGAAAAAGAATCTGTCTTCGGCGATGCTGCCGGCGAGTTGGTAGAAACCCGGTCGAGGCGTAACAGGCGAGACCTGCGGCGACGACAACGCGGCGACGAAAGCCTGATGATTGGTGAAGCCCGGAGGGAAGCCCGGAATCGGCGAGAGTCCCGTCGGGTCCATCTGAGCCAGATGGCTAATTAACTTAGCGCCCGGCGTCCCCTGTCCATCGTAATACGCGCCGCCAGCGAGAAGATCGTTGAAGACCGAGCAGAAATTGGCGTTGATGTTGCGGACAAACGGGTCTTCATCGTAGATCGTGCCGTCGATCAGGATCGCGCCGGCATACTCGTTCGGGTGCGCGTTAATGGTCGCCAGCGAAGCGATGCTGCCCAGCGAGAGACCGCCGACGACCGGCTTTTCGCCCGGATGCGCGGCTTCGATCTGCTGACGGATGAAAGCCACGTCGTCGAGGATAGTTTGCAATCCCCAATCAGCCATCACCGAGCAATCAACCACGCCGCTCTCGCACGATCCGGCCGCGAGTCCCTGCGTGCGCTGCGAATAGCCCCAGACATCGTAATTGCGCCGGGTTAAGAAGCCTGCGAACGAACGTTTGTAGTCGCCGCCGTCGCCGACTTCATAGTTCTGAAACCCGCTGGCGAGCGGCGGCAGCAACAGAACCGTACCTTTCAAGGCGTGGTCGGGAATGTCTTTGCGAACCCGTGTCATCAAAAAGCGGTTCAGGGGATTGCTTCCGACCTGCACGGTGGTGACGGTCTTGGTGACATTGTTCGCCACGGTCGAGCTTGACGCGCCGACGATGTGGTAGGTCTGCGTTGGCTGCGCTTGCGTGGGCGCGGCTAAGGCGAAAGAGAAAACAGAGAGCGCGAGTGCGTTGAGCATGAATCCGGTCTTAATCATGGTGGTTGTCCTTTGTCAGGTTGAGAGCCGAACTCGGTCGTCGAGTAAATCGGGCTGACGGTCCCGCGGGTAGTTTCATTTCATCGAGCAGAGCGCTGGTTAACAGCTTGGCGGTGGCGGTCAACCAGCCGACTTTTGACGGAACGCGCCTCAATAGCACGCGCCTGCGCGGTCCCCGGCTTAGTTAGCGTATCCTCTGTACCGCCGGCAGTAACATGCCGACCAAAATCGTCGTGCCGCTATTCTCGGCTATCAGTTCAAAGTTGGGCGGGAAGACGCCCGCGCCGGGGTCTTCATCCCGCCGGGTGGAGCGCGAGACTATTTCCACCTCGACCCAGAGTTGAATGCGACCTGTGCCGGGTTCGCCTTGTTCGGGAAGGTCGTCGCGGTTGATGTCGAACGAGTGGAGACCCGCGGGCGGATTATTCAGTTCGTGATTCAGGAGGAGAGCGCCACTTGAGCCGCTGAATATTTTTATGTGTCCTCTTACAACCCTGACGCTGCCGTCCTGCAAGGAAGAGTTGAACACGGAGAGGCGCAGCTTTTGCCCCCGCGCCATCCCGAAACTCACGCCGAAGTCATTCATCGAAACCTTGCCACCGCCTTGAGCCAGTGCCGGCGCGGACATCGCCGAGAGAAAGATGATCGCCGCGAGCGCCGCCGACGTTAGCTGGTAGGTGTGCGCCCCACGTTTGGTTAACCCCTTGATCGTAGCTCGTGCGTACATGCTGTTCGTTCTCCTTTTAAGTTTCACGGATTGTTTCGGTGTCGGGTCAGAAAGGCGGCTCGCCGAAAAGAGCCGGCCACTTTGCCCGTCCAATGCTTAAGGCGCGCGGGCGGGTTGAAAACTATCACCGCGCGGAATAAGTTTTTTTTGAGGGGAGCCAGTGTTTCGGGAAAGGGTAGCGGCGCGCAGAAGAGAGACGAGGAACAGACGCGGATGAGAGACGAGGAACAAACGCGGATGAGAAGCGTCTGAGCGTGAAGCAGGCCAACCTTACCGTCTTTGCCGGCGCGGATTCGCGCCCGCCCGCCGTGCATCGCGCCTCATTGACCCGCCGCCGAACTTTGCGCTTTGAGCTTTGAACCTTAAACTTTGAACCTTGAACTCTGAATGTTTCGCTTTTCTTCTATGGCTTCTTCCCTACTGGAAAACAAACAAGCGGAGCCTGACGCAGAGGCCCGACCCAGCGACGGCGGCGGTGAGATGGGGTTTCTCGAACACCTCGACGAATTGCGCCGCCGCCTGATCCGCTCGGTGCTGTTCATCTTCGTCGCGGTCTGCGGCTGCTGGTTCGTCTCGGATTACATCTACGACTTTCTCGCGCGGCCCGTCCGCGTCGCGCTGGCCGAAGCGCAGCGGCGGCAACTGCCGCTCGGCGGCATCACCGGACAGGAACAGGCCCTGCCGCTCTCGTCGCTCAAAGCGGACGACACGGGGCGTTATATTTTCTCTGAAGCGACACGACTCGGGCAGAGCGTCATCCCACCGGGCGCATCCGTGCAGGCGCGCGTCGTGGTGGACGGTGAGGGCCGCCCGGGACTGTTTACAGACGAGCCTCTTTACACGGGCCAGACAGTGATTCCGAAAGGCGTGCGCCTGCCTCTGGAGTTGAACGCCCCGGCGGACGCGCTCGCCGGCGCGGACGACCGGCTCGTGGTTTCGACCGCGATGGAGCCCTTTTCGCTCTACGCGAAAGTCTCGATCTACACCGCCATCGCGCTCTCGATCCCGTTCCTGCTCTGGCAGATCTGGGCCTTCGTCGCGCCGGGCCTCTACCCGCATGAGCGCGGCTACGTCGTCCCCTTCATCGCGCTCTCGTCGATTGCCTTCGTCGTCGGCGCTTCCTTCGCCTACTACGTCATCTTCCCGCCGGCTGCCACTTACCTGCTTGGACTCGGACAGGACTTCCGCCTGCTCTTAAAGGCCGACGACTATTTCGACTTCATCATCTTCATCATGATGGGGATGGGCGTCGTCTTCCAGATGCCCGCCGTCACTTACGTGCTGGCGCGACTGGGGATCGTCACGGCCGGCTTCCTCGTCGGCGCGTGGAAGACGGCGCTCATCGTCATCCTCATCGCGGCGGCGTTGCTTTCGCCCACCAGCGATATTCTCAACATGATGCTTTTCGCGGCCCCGATGGTAGTGCTTTATCTGCTCTCGATTTTGATTGCTTGGATTTTCAACCAACCCCGGCGGACGGAAGCTAAAGGGTGAAGGCTTCACCCTGTCCGGCCCCGGACGGTTATTTTCCGAGTTCGGCGAGCATGATACTGCCGGTGTTTTGGTCGCTTTGCGCGTAGAGCAACGTTTGGCCGTCGGGCGCGGCGGCAAGTCCGGGATAAATCCAGAGCGGCGTATGCTCAATCTGCGCGGCGTCGGAGACTTGTTTGGTCGCCAAGCTGAAAAATCTTATGGTAAACGGCGGACCTGTGGCGCGGGCGACGAAATAAATCCCGGCGGGTCCAACCGACCAGTAACGCCAGTAACTGGCTTCGGCTAGTTCGGCGACCGCCGTTTCTTCCGCGCCATCAATCGAGCCGCGCCAGATTCCCGCCACACCACGATTTTTGGTGTAGAAGATTTCTTTTCCGTCGGGCGACGCGAACGATTCAAAGCCGCCTTGCCGGGTGATTTGCATTGCCTCGTCGCCGCCGTTACCGTCCGCGGAGATTTTCCAGATTTGCCGCTCGCCGCTTCGATCTGGACAAAAATAAACGGAACGGCCGTCCGCACTCCAAGAGGGCAAAACGTCGTGCGCCGCATGCGCGGTGAGGTTGCGTGGGCGGCCACCTTCGGCCCCGACGATGAACACGTCGCCTTTGCCATCCGTCTGTGCATCGAAGACGACAAATTTTCCATCCGGCGAAAAGCGCGGCGTCCCGGCCGCAGACGTTTTCAGATCGGTCAATGGTCGCGTGTTTGCGCCGTTCGCGTCGGCCACCCAGATTTCATAATTGCCCGTGCGGTCGGAAGCAAAAACGACGCGCCCTCCGTCAGGCGAAAAATGTGGACTGTGGTCGGCTCGGCTCGAAGCGATCAATTTGCGCCGGGCGCTCCGTTTTGCTGCGCTGTCAATAAATTCGATTTGCCAGATGTTCGCGTCGTTGGTCGCTTCAACGTAGGCGATTGATTTGCCGTCGGGTGACACTGCCGGATTCGACGGGTTTTTGCCGCCCGTCGCAATCAAAACCGGCTCGCCGCCGCCGGCCGCGATGTCCCAGAGATTCAATTGGTTGCTGGCGCGCAGCGAGGCGAAAACGATGTGTCTGCCGTCCGCGTTCCAAGCGATTCCTCTGATTTGCGTTTTGTCCGCCGTCAATGGACGCGCTTCGCCACGGTCGCTTGAAACGACGTAAAGTTCTTGCGCGATGGGGCTGGCGGCGCGCACGAAAGCGATCGATTTTCCGTCCGGCGAATAATGCGGCTCGCTGTCGCTGGAAAATTGCGGCGGCGAGGTAACGCGGCGTTTCGCCCCCGTTTCAACGTCGAGCAGAAAAATGCCGGTCTCGCTGCGCGTTGAATCGTTGTCGGCCACGGCGAGAGTTTTGCCGTCGGGCGCGAACGACAGACCCGAACGAGATGCGCGCAGAGTCGCCAACTTACGCTCGGCACCGCCGAGCGCGGAGATCAATATCACGTCGATGGTGGTCGGCAGCGAGCGCACGAAGGCGATGAATCTGCCGTCCGGCGCGAAACCGGGATTGATGTCGTCGGCTTCGTTCTTAGTCAGGCGGACGGGTTCGCCCGCGCCGATGATCTTGACGTAAACGTCTAAATTATCGCCGTCGTCGCCG
>JBOGOY010000139.1:0-7885 GCA_050748185.1 Pyrinomonadaceae bacterium | reverse complement strand
ACCGAAGCCCTGCATTAATTTTTACCCGGCCCCTAACACACCCAGCACCCGACACCCGCTTTCAGGCCGTTGCTGCGCTATCCGCCGCCGCATCGAAGCGCATCTCGTCGCCGTCCGCCGAGACGCCCACGGTCTGGCCGGGCGCGATCTCGCCGCGCAGCAGTTTGGACGCGAGCGGGTTCTGGACGAGCGTCTGGATCGCGCGCTTCAAAGGCCGTGCGCCGTAGAGCGGATCATAGCCCTCGCGCGACAGCAGCGCCTTCGCCGAGTCGTCCAGCACGAGCGTGATGTTGCGCTCTTTGAGCATCCGGCGCAGGCGCTCCAACTGCACCTCGATGATCTCGCCGATCTGCTCGCGCGAGAGTTGGTGGAAGATCACGATGTCGTCGATGCGATTCAGAAACTCCGGCTTGAAGTGTTCGCGCAAAACTTGAAGCACTGCTTCGCGGATCTGCTTGTCGTCGTCGCCCACGTCCTGAATCTCCCGGCTCCCGAGGTTCGAGGTCATGATCAGCACCGTGTTCTTGAAGTCCACCGTGCGCCCCTTCGAGTCGGTCAGGCGGCCGTCGTCGAGGATTTGCAGCAGCACGTTGAAAACGTCCGGGTGCGCCTTCTCGATCTCGTCGAAGAGGACGACCGAATACGGACGGCGGCGCACGGCCTCGGTCAACTGGCCCCCCTCCTCGTAGCCGACGTAGCCCGGTGGCGCGCCGATCATGCGCGCGACCGCGTGCTTCTCCATGTACTCGGACATGTCGAGGCGAATCATCGCCCGTTCGTCGTCGAAGAGAAACTCGGCGAGCGCGCGCGCCGTCTCGGTCTTGCCGACGCCCGTCGGGCCGAGGAAGATAAACGAGCCGACCGGCCGGTTCGGGTCTTGCAGCCCCGCGCGCGCGCGGCGCACCGCATTGGCGACGGCCGTCAGCGCCTCGTCCTGACCGATGACGCGCAGGCGCAGGCGCTCTTCCATCGAGAGCAATTTCTGCATCTCGCCTTCGAGCATTTTCGAGACAGGCACGCCGGTCCATTTGGCGACGACGAGCGCCACGTCCTCTTCGTCTACCTCTTCCTTGAGCATTACGCCCTCGGTCTGGGCTTCGGCGAGCTTGGCCTGATCGGTTTCGAGTTGACGCTGCAACTCGACCAGCCGGCCGTAACGTAACTCCGCCACCTTGTTGTAATCGCCGACGCGCTCGTACTGCTCAGCCTGTAACTTGGTCTGCTCGATCTCTTCCTTGGATTTGCGGATGTGCTCGATGATCTCTTTCTCGCCCTGCCACTTCGCCTTCATGCCCGAAGAGCGTTCGCGCAAATCGGCGACGCGCTGCTCGATCTCTTGCAGGCGCGCCTTCGAGCGCTCGTCCGTCTCGCGCTGCAAGGCCTGCCGCTCGATTTCGAGTTGCGTGATCTCGCGTTCCAACTCGTCGATCTCGACCGGGAGCGAGTCGATCTCGATGCGGAGGCGCGAGGCGGCCTCGTCGATCAGGTCGATCGCTTTGTCGGGCAGAAAGCGATCCGTAATGTAGCGATTTGAAAGCGTCGCCGCCGCGACAATCGCCGAGTCTTTGATGCGGACGCCGTGATGCACTTCGTAGCGCTCTTTGAGGCCGCGCAAAATCGCGATCGTGTCTTCGACCGTGGGCTCGCCGACGTAGACCTGTTGAAAGCGGCGTTCGAGCGCGGCGTCCTTTTCGAGATGTTTCTTGTACTCGTTGAGCGTGGTCGCGCCGACGCAACGCAACTCGCCGCGGGCGAGCGCCGGCTTGAGCATGTTCGAGGCGTCAATTGCGCCCTCGGCCGCGCCCGCGCCGACCAGCGTATGCAGTTCGTCGATGAACAGCACGATCTGGCCTTTGGCGTTTTCGATCTCTTTCAACACCGCCTTCAGCCGATCTTCGAACTCGCCGCGGTACTTCGCGCCCGCCAGCATCGAGCCGAGATCGAGCGAAACCAGTCGCTTGTTCCGCAAAGTTTCCGGCACATCGCCCGAGACGATGCGCTGGGCGAGACCTTCGACGATGGCGGTCTTGCCGACGCCCGGCTCGCCGATCAAGACGGGATTGTTCTTTGTACGGCGCGAGAGCACCTGTATGGTGCGGCGGATTTCGTCGTCGCGGCCGATGACGGGATCGAGCTTGCCCTGCCGTGCGAGATCCGTCAGGTCTTTGGCGTACTTGGTCAGCGCTTGATAGTTCGACTCGGCGTTCTGGTCCGTGACGCGGGTGCCGCCGCGCATGTCAGTGACGACCTTCGTCAGATCGTCGCGATTGACGCCGTGCTGGCGCAGGATGCGGCCGGCATCACCGTCCTTCTCTCCGGCGACGGCGAGCAGCAGGTGCTCGGTCGAGATGTACTCGTCCTGCATCCCCTCGGCCTGCTTCTGCGCGGCGGTGAAAATCTGCGACAGGCGCGGGCTGAAATATTGCTGCCCTCCCTGCACGCGCGGGAAACGCGCGATCGAGGCCTGCACGTCGTTTAAGACGACCTGCAAGTTGACGCCGAGCTTGCCGAGAATCGGGCGCACGACGCCTTCGGGCTGCTCCAGCATCGCCAGCAACAGGTGCTCAGGCTCGACCTGCTGGTTCTGGGTCTTTTCGGCCGCCTCGATCGCGGTCTGGATGGCCTCCTGACCGCGCAGCGTGAATCTGTCTAAACGCATAGTGCTAAATGATGAATGATGAATGATGAATGATGAATTAAGAAAACTCGTGTGTCACTCATCATTCATCATTTCCTCTTCACCGCCCGCCGGCGGCTTCCTTCCTGTTAGCGGCCGTGTCTTTGACTTCGGCCGTGGTCTCGATGGTCTGGGAGGCATTACCGCCGCCGGCTCCTTCGCCGCTGATCTCGATGCGGCGGGCCTTGACCTCTTCGCGCTTGCTGAGCGTGACGCGCAGCACGCCGTTCTTGTACTCGGCCGTCGCGTTCTCCGCTGAAACCGTCTGCGGCAGCGTGAAAGAGCGCAGGAAAGTGCCGTAAGAGCGCTCGACACGGTGGTAGTTGTCCTGCTCGTCGCGCTTCTCGAAACGGCGCTCGCCCCGCAAGGTCAATATGTTGTTCTCGACCGTAACCTCGAAGTCTTCGCGATTCATGCCCGGCAATTCAGCTTCGAGCACGATCTGATCCTTGTTCTCGTAAATATCGACGCCCGGAGTCCATGCCCCGCGGGCGATCCCTTCGTCGCCGAAGACGCGCGACAAATTGGTCGAGAACAGTCGATTCACCTCGTCTTGAAGGCTACGCAGATCACGAAACGGATCGTAACGAACGATTGGCATATCTTTACCTCCCTACAGTCTATCGTCGTTCATCAGACGCTCACACGGCCACCTGACAGTAAAAATCAATGGAGTTTTGTGGCTGAGCGTGCCGGGATAATAAAGGTTGAGTGCCTTCTTGTCAAGTGCAGTGCCGGACGCCAAGTGTGGGTAGCTGATGATGCGGCCAAAGCTCTCCGCAAGGATATATAGTTTGACATAATGGACTTTTGGGCGTATAAAATATTCATTAAGTGATAAAGAGATGAATATGTTGGTTGGCTGGAACGGCAAGATTTTGATGCGGCAGAGCGATAATTATCATGGACGAGAAAGACGTGCGAATTTTGGAAATATTGCAGAACGACGGACGCATCACGAACGTCGATTTGGCGCGAGCCGTGGAATTAACTCCGTCGGCGACGCTTGAGCGCGTCCGCAAATTGGAAGAGCGCGGGCTGATCAAAGGCTACACGGCGCTGCTCAACCCCCAAGCCCTCGGCCTCGGTCTGGTGGCGTTTATCTTCGTGCGGGTCGATGAAAGAGACGACCTCTTTAGCAGCGCGGAAGGGACGGCCGAGGGGCTGGCCGCGTTGCCGTCGGTGCAGGAACTTCACCACCTCGCGGGCGAAGATTGCTTCCTCGTTAAAGTCAGGGCGCGTGACACGGACGATCTGTACCGCGTCCTGAAAGAAGAGTTCGGCAGGTTCAAGGCGATCCGCTCGACGCGGACGACCATCGTCTTAAAGACGGTGAGCGAGTCGCAGCGGCTGGCGGTGCGCCGGGAAAGTTGAGGGTGCGTGATGACAAGCAGGGAAAAATTTGCCGCTTACGCCGCGTGGGCGGCGGTCTGTTTTTTCTGGGGAACCACTTACCTCGCGATCCGCATCGGGCTGGAAACAATGCCGCCGATGCTCTTCGCCGGGTTGCGTTTTCTAGTGGCGGGGGCGGTTCTGTTCACATTCATGTACGGTCCGCGCGGCGAGCATTTGCCGTCGGGCCGGGAGTGGTTCGATCTCGGGCTGGTGGGGCTGCTGCTGCTCGGCATTGGCACGGGCGTCGTAGTGTGGGCGGAGCAGTGGGTGCCGAGCGGGCTGGCGGCGTTGCTGGTTGCGACTTCGCCTTTCTGGGTCGTCGGGTTTGAGCGCGTGACGCGCGGGGGCGAGCGCGTGAGCGCGCGTTCGCTCGTCGGGATGATCCTCGGCTTCGGCGGACTGGCCGTGTTGGTTGGTCCCGATCTTTTCGGGGCGGCGGCTGCGGGCGGGCAATTTCTGCTGGGTGTCGTCGCGCTCCAAGTCGCTTGCGCCTCTTGGTCCGGCGGGTCGGTTTATGCGAAACACCATCAGGCGCGGGTCGCGCCGTTGATGGCCGCCGCGGTGCAGATGTTGGTGGCGGGCGTGGCGCTCACGCTCTGTGGCACGTTCGCCGGCGAGTGGGAACAGATGAACTTCAGCTCGCGCACGCTCGGCGCTTTTATGTACCTCGTCGTGTTTGGCTCGATCGTGGCCTACGGGTCATATGCTTACGCGATCCAGAAGCTGCCGCTCTCGACGGTCTCGACCTATTCTTACATCAACCCGGTGATCGCCGTGCTGCTGGGGTGGGCGATTTTGGGTGAGCCGCTCGGGTGGCGCGTGGCGATGGCGATGGCGATCATCCTCGGCGGCGTCGCCATCGTAAAAACCGCGCCCGCCGCCCAAATTAGTGAAGAGAATGGATCAACCGCGACTGAGTCGCCGGCGGCCCAACGTCGCGCGCCAACGGCTGTGAAAGCCTGCTCCGCCGGCGCGGACTGAGTTAGCAAAAGACGCCAGAGGCGTAGAGTGAAAGCGAAAAGGCACGGCCCGCTCGTCACGCGCCGTGCCTTTTCGCTTTCCCCTAACGGGGCCGCGCTACAGTGTTCAGTCGAGGCCGAAGAAGCGTTTGATCGAGGAGAGCAATCCGTCTGATTCGTCCACGTTGGCACGAGAGTCTGCCGCCTGCGCGGCGAGCGTGCGGCGGCGCTCGGCGATGGTGTGGCTGAGGGATTCAGCCAGTTCGGGATCTTTGTCGAAAAGTTTTTTCATGGCGTCGTGGCCGATTTCGAAGACCTCGGTTTCCTCCGCCGCGACGACGCTCGCGGTGCGTGGTTCGCCCGTGAAAAGCGCCATCTCGCCGAAGAAATCGCCCTCCTGCAACGAAGCGATGGTGCGCGGCCGGCCGTTGTCGCTAATCTGCACCGCGACGCTGCCCTCATGGACGACGAACATCGAAGAGCCTTGCTCGCCGGCGCGGATGATCGTCTCGCCGGGCGCATAGACGCGCCGTGCGACGCCGCGCGCCAGCCGCTCTAACTCATCCGCTGACAGCGGCGCGAAGACGTCCACGGCCGACAAGCGCTCGATGAGATTACTCCGCGCGGCGGCGCCCGCGCCGTCGCCGTCGCGCGCCGGGCGCTCGACGTAGAGCGTCTGCGTCGGGTAGGCGAACGAGAGGCCGGCGCGGCGGTAGGCGTACCAGATGCGCTGGCGCACGAGCGCGTCGGTATCATTGAAGCGCGCGTAGTCTTCGAGCCAGTACTTGACCTCGTAGTCCACGCTGCTCGCGCCGAGGTCGCGGATGCGGACGATGGGCGTGATTTCCTGCGAGACGTTCTCGGCCTCGCGGACGGCCTCGCGGACGACGTGGATGACTTTAGCGGGCGAGTTGGAATAGACGGCGTTGAAGAAGACGAGGCGCGCGTTCCGGTTGTCGCGCGGGCAGACCTCGATCGTCTCTTTGGAGACGACGGCGTTACTGGCGAGTACGACGTGATTGGTGAACGTTCTGATCTTAACCGCGCGCCACGTGACACTCTCGACAACGCCCGTCCACCGGCCGACCGTCATGACGTCGCCGGCCGAGAACGGCTTGTCGGCATGCAGCGAGAGGCCGGCGAAGAGGTTGCCGAGCGTGTCCTGCAGGGCGAGGCCGAGGATGACGCCGAGCAGGGCCGAGCCTGACAGTAGCGCGCCCAGCGAGAGTTCGGGGAAGTAATATTTGAGGACGATCGTGGCGATGAGGACGTAGGCCACGAGGGCGATCAGATCGCGCACGAGGCGCGGGGCTTCCCGGCCTTTGCGGAGGCGGAAGATGAAGCTGAAGACGAAGTGGCTGGCGAGCCGTACCGATGCGAACATCAGACTCAGCCACAGCCCGATCTTGAGCAGCTTCAGGACGAGGCGGTAGCTGTCCAGCACCATTCCGTACTGCTGCGCCTGCTCCCCCCCGAGCGTCTGGAGTTGCTTGTCGCTCAACTCCACGGGCGCGAACGCGGGGGCGACCACGTAGACGGCGAGGGCGAACAGGGCGGCGAAGGCGAGCGGCAGCGCCAGTTGTTTGCGGAAGCTCATAGCGGCGAAGTAAATGGTAAATAGTGAATGGTGAATGGCGGGTGGCGCTCAGTTGGAAACTGATAATTGAAGACTGAAAACTGAAAACTACCATTTACCATTGACTAAAAGATTCTCGGCAGGCGTTGCCGCCAGCCCTTTGGGAGCAGCAACTCCATCGCGTCATCCACGGTGACGATGCCGGCGATGTCGCCCACATCGTCAATTACGGGCAGGGCGAGCAGATTGTATTCAGCGATCTTCTGGGCCACCTCGCGCGCCGCATCATGAGGGTGCGCGTGCTGGAATTCGTCGCGCATCACCTCCGCGAGCGGCGCGCTCGGGTCGGCGAGGATCAGGTTCCTGAGCGCGAGCACGCCGCACAGCTTCCAAGAGCCGATCTCTTCGACGACGTAGAGGTAATAGATCATGTTCGGCGTCTCGGCCATCTCGCGCAGCGCCGAGAGGGCTTCGCCGACCGTCAATTGCTGCGGAAAGGTGACGAACTCGGTGGTCATCAAGCCCCCGGCGGTGTCGTCCTCGTAGGGTAACAACTCGGCCACATCAGCCTGCTCTTCGCCCTCCATCCGGTTCAATAGATCCTCAGCCTTCGCTTCGGGCAGATCGCCGAGCACGTCGGCCGCCTCGTCGGGCGACATCCATTCGAGGATGTCGGCGGCGCGCTCTTCGTCCATGTCGCCGATGATGCGCGCCTGCCGTTCGTCGGGCATCTCTTCGAGCGTCTCGGCGGCCGTTTCGTCGTCCAGAGAGGCAACCACCTCCGCGCCCTGCTGGTAGGAAAGGGCTTCGGCGAGGCGCGCGATCTCGACCGGGTGCAGGCGGGCGAGCTTCCCCCGCGAGGACTTCAACTGCACGGTGGCGGCGTCGGTTGCCAAGTAGCCCACGTCGGCCCAGTCGATGACCTCGACCGCGTCGCGGCTGCCCGTCATGCCTTTCGGCGCGAGCCGCCGCCACAGCCCCTTGAGGCTCACATCGGCGCCCGTCACGCGCCACTCGCCGCCCGCGTCGATCAGTTGCACGTCGTTGACGCGCACGACGCGCTTACCGTCCACGTCGATTAACTGCTTGTCGAGCACGTCGCGCGCCAACAGCACCTCGCCTTCACGGCGCGCGAACGGGCGCAGGTTCAGATTGTCCGAATTCAGACGCCCGCCCGCCTCTCCGAACGCGGCGAGGCGGTGGCGCGGCAGGTAGAAGTCGCGCCGCCCGTAGCGCGCGACGATACCCGTCAAAGGCGGGTGATCTTCGCCGAGGCGC
>JBOGOY010000138.1:0-7885 GCA_050748185.1 Pyrinomonadaceae bacterium | reverse complement strand
AATTAATGCAGGGCTTCGGTTGCTCAGTAGGTGATTTCGGCAGAGTATAAGGACGGAGTATTGCGGCAGCGGCTCTTGGAGCGCATCAGGGAGCAGGCACAGTGAGTGCAATCAGAATACGGTGACAAGTGACGGGTGACAGGTAGCGGGATCAAAACCTGTGTGCCAACTGTCACTCGTCACTTATCGCTTGTCATCATGCGAATATTCGGCAGGGAGAAAAAGAGGAGTATGCAGGAACCGAGGGCGGCCGAGGAGGCAGAGACTCTTGAGAGAGACGAGGCGGCGGCGGCCGAGAGTGGCAGAATGCGTGTGACCGACCGGCGGCGCGTCGTGCTGGATGACGACAACGAAGACGGCGTGCGCGTGCAGACGGGAGCGGGGGCCGAAGGGCCGTCGCTGAAGCCGAAGTATGTCGAAGAACTGGAAGCGCGGACGCGCGCCGCCGAGCAGCAGGCGGCCGACGTACAAGCGCGTTTCGAGCAGGTGCGATCCGAGTTGCGCCGCGAGACCGACGAGTTGCGGCAGCGCCTCGCGCGCAGCGCCGAAGAGCGCGTGCGGCGCGAGCGTGCCGAGTTCGTCGCGTCGCTGCTGCCGGTGCTCGATAACCTGCTGCGCGCCATCGAGGCGGCCGAGCAGGCGGGAGCGCCGGACGCGCTGCTCGACGGCCTGCGCGGTACCGCTTCGGGCTTCGAGCGGGCGCTCGCTGCATCCGGCGTGGAAGCGGTTCGGTCGCTCGGCGAACAGTTCGATCCCGAACTGCACGAGGCGGTGGACACGTCGGAAGTGGAGCCCGAGCGCGACGGCGTCGTGACGGCCGAGCACAGTCGCGGCTACCGGATGGGCAGCCAACTGCTGCGCCCGGCGCGCGTGCAAGTGGGGAGGAGTAATCAGTAGTCGGTTTTCAGCCTTCAGTTTTCAGCCGGAGTATTTTGCCGGGCTGAAAGCTGAACACCGAGAGCCGACTGCCAGAAGCTGTTTTACTGAAAACTGAGCACTGAAAACTGTTAACAGAGGAGAAATCGAAGTGGCAGCCAAAGAATTGAGGTTTAGCGAAGACGTCCGGCACCGGATGTTGCAGGGCGTCAACACGCTGGCGAACGCCGTGCGGGTGACGCTGGGGCCGAAGGGCCGAAACGTCGTGCTGGGTAAGAAGTACGGTTCGCCCTTGATCACGAAGGACGGCGTGACGGTGGCGAAAGAGATCGAGTTGAAAGACAACTACGAGAACATGGGCGCGCAGATGGTGAGGGAGGTCGCCACTAAGACGAACGACACGGCCGGCGACGGCACGACCACGGCGACCGTGCTCGCGCAGGCCATCTTCCGCGAAGGCGTTAAGAACGTCACCTCCGGCGGCAACCCGATGTCGCTCCAGCGCGGCATCCAGTTGGCGACCGAAGCGGCGGTGGCCGATTTGGAGAAGCAGTCGAAGAAGGTCAAGAGCCGGGAAGACCTCGCCAACGTGGCTTCGGTTTCCGCAAACAACGATCGCGAGATCGGCGAGATGATCGCCGAGGCGATGGAGCGCGTCGGCAAGGACGGCGTCGTGACCGTCGAAGAGTCGCGCACCTTGCAGACCGAACTCGATCTGGTCGAGGGGATGCAGTTCGACCGCGGATACTTGTCGCCCTACTTCGTGACCAATCCAGACCGGATGGAGGCCGTGCTCGACGAGCCGTACATCCTGATCCACGAGAAGAAGATCGCAGCGATGCGCGACCTGCTGCCGATCCTCGAACAGACTTCGCGGCAGGGCCGCGCGCTGCTGATCATCGCCGAAGAGGTCGAGGGCGACGCGCTCGCCACGCTCGTCGTCAACCGCCTGCGCGGCACGCTCAAAGTCTGCGCCGTCAAGGCTCCCGCGTTCGGCGACCGCCGCAAAGCGATCCTCGAAGACATTGCGACCCTGACGGGCGGCAAACTCATTACCGAAGACATCGGCGTCAAGCTCGAAAGCGTGACGCTCGAAGACCTCGGCTCGGCCAAGCGCGTTATCGTGGACAAAGACAACACGACACTCGTCGAGGGC
Organism: Pyrinomonadaceae bacterium; assembly: GCA_050748185.1. GTDB lineage: Bacteria > Acidobacteriota > Blastocatellia > Pyrinomonadales > Pyrinomonadaceae > JACCRA01. The sequence continues at coordinate 5,853 of JBOGOY010000138.1, read as the reverse complement.
GCGGGCCAGTCTAAGACGATCGCGGGCCGCGTCGAGACTCTCCGCCGGCAGATCGAGGAATCGACTTCCGACTACGACCGCGAGAAATTGCAGGAGCGTCTGGCGAAGCTCGCGGGTGGCGTCGCGGTGATCCGGGTCGGCGCGGCCACCGAGACCGAGATGAAGGAAAAGAAGATGCGCGTCGAGGACGCGGTCAACGCCACCCGCGCCGCCGCGCAGGAAGGCATCGTCCCCGGCGGCGGCATCGCGCTGTTGCGCGCCGCGCGCGCGCTCGACAAGTTCACACCGGAGGATGAGGACGAGGACGTGCGAACCGGCGTCCGCATCCTGCGCCGCGCGATGGAAGAGCCGCTGCGTCGCATCGCCGAGAACGCCGGCGTGGATGGCGCGATCGTCGCCTCGAAGGTGGAAGAGTCGAAGGGCGCGCGGGGCTTCAACGCCGCCACGGGCGCTTACGAAGACCTGTTCGCGGCCGGGATCATCGATCCGACGAAAGTGGTCCGCACCGCCCTGCAAAATGCCGCTTCGGTCGCCGGGCTGATGCTGACGACGGGCGCGGCCGTCACCGACGCGCCCCAGCCGAAAAAGGCCGCCGCGCCGCCGATGCCGGGCGGAGAGGATTACGACTTCTGAAATCCCCTCTAATCCCGAATTTCAAGTCCCATGTCACAGGCCTCTGTCTTCGTGCTAATCTGTGATATGGGACTTGAGCTTTTGGACTTAAAGTTGCACTCCCGCCGGATAAGAAGAGCGGGGCGTTTGAAAACACAACGGCGGAGGCCATCGGCACATCTAAAAAAGGCCGAACGAGGGTTCATTAACAATGTGTTTTCATCTGTGTCCGTCGGAAACAAATAGCACGTATTAACGTTCAAAGGTCCGGCGGAATTGACGATTTGACAGACGCCCACGCACCTCGCGCGAAGCGGACGTCAGAACGAGAAGGGTTTTATGTCAATGGTTGATCTCGGAACGTACAAAGATCGCTTTGCGGAGAGCGGGCAGAAGATCTTCGAGCACGCATGGCGTGAGTCGAAACGGCGTGACCAAAATTACATCGCCGTCGAACACATTCTCAACGCCTTCGCCGACGAAGAGTCGGATCTGTTCAACACGACGATGCGTGATCTCACGCTCGACCCCGTCGCCGTCAAGATTCAGATCGAGCAGCGTCTCGATAACAATCGCTTCCAACACGTCGGGAAGGGTCTGCGGATCGCGCCGGAGACGATCGATCTCTTTAAGCGCGCGATGGAGCGCGCCCGCGCGCAGGGGCGTAAGACCATCGAGGCGACCGATCTCTTCATGGCTCTCTCGCAGGATGGCGGGCTGCTGGTCAACGTGCTCCACAACTTCGGCGTCCAGTCGGAGAACGTGACCGAGAACGTCCGCGAGCGCGTCCGCTCGCGCGAGCAGGACGACGAGCAGATCCGCAAGAAGTTTGAACTGCCACCTTACCTCAAACATTTCGGCGTCTCGCTGAACCGGCTGGCGCGGCAGGACAAGTTGCCGCCGACCATCGGCCGCGAGATGGAAATCCGGCAGATGATCGAAATCCTCTGCCACCGCGAGCGTGCCAACTCGCCGATGCTCGTGGGCGAGCCCGGCGTCGGCAAGACGGCGGTCGTCGAGGGACTCGCGCGCCTGATCGAACTCGAGCCCGAGAAGGTTCCGGCCCGCCTGCGCGGCTCGCACGTGGTCCAGTTGCAGATGGGCGGACTGGTCGCCGGCACGATGCTGCGCGGCATGTTCGAGGAGCGCATCAAGGGCATCATCGACGAGGTGAAAGAGCGCGATAACCTAATCCTCTTCATCGACGAAGCGCACACCATTATCGGCGCGGGCGCGGCGCTCGGCACCTCTTCGGACGCGGCCAACATGTTCAAGACGGCGCTGGCGCGCGGCGAACTGCGGATCATCGGCGCGACGACCAACACCGAGTATAAAGAGTACATCGGCGAAGACGAGGCGCTCGCGCGCCGCTTCCGCCAAGTGAAAGTCGCGGAGCCCACGCTCTCCGAGACGCGCGAAATTCTGCTCGGCCTCCGACCGCGCCTTGAGAAGAACTACTCCGTGACCATTTCCGACGACGCCATCAACACGGCTTTGGAGATGGCTCCGAAATACATCCGCAACCTGCACCTGCCGGACAAGGCTATCGGCTGGTTAGATACGGCGGCGGTCAAGGTCGAAATCAACGAGCCCGGTACGCTCGTCGTTCGCCCCGAGCATGTCATCGACGTGATCTCGCAGGAGTCGCGCATCCCGCGCGACATGATCTTCCGCGACACGAACGATCGGTTCTCCAAGATGGAAGACGATCTCTCCGGCCGCGTCATCGGCCAGAAGGAAGCGATCAAGGCCGTCGCGCAGCGACTCAGGCTCAACAAGGGACCGCTCAAAGAGTCGCATTACAAACCAGACGGCGTGCTGCTCTTCCTCGGTCCGACCGGCGTCGGCAAGACCGAACTAGCGAAGGCCGTCGCCGAGTTCATGTTCGGCGACGAAGAGAAAATGGTCCGCATCGATCTCTCCGAGTACGGCGATGGGACGGTCGCCATCGAGAAGCTGATCGGAATGCCGCGCGGCATCGTCGGATCAGAGCGCGGCGGCATCCTGACCGAGCAATTGCGCGAAAACCCGTACACGGTGCTGCTCTTGGACGAAGTCGAGAAGGCTTCGCCGTACCTGATGAACCTGTTCCTGCAAGCCTTCGACGAGGGCTGGCTGACGGACGGCCGCGGCAAGAAAGTTTACTTGTCGGACGCCATCGTAATCATGACCTCGAACCTCGGCTCGGAGAACTTCAAGAAGTATGAGAAGCCGCTCGGGTTCGGCACGAAGACCTTAGGCGACATGCGGCAGATCAAGCACGAGGTCATGAAGACGGCCGAACAGCGGTTCTCGCCCGAGTTCCGCAACCGCATCGACGAGATCGTGGTCTTCTCGCCGCTGACGATGGACGAGGTCAAGCAGATCGCCACGTTGTATCTCGGCAGGATGCGCGCGCAGATGGAACATCAAGGCAAGACGGTCGAGATCACCGAGCGCGCGATCGAGAACCTGACCGAGAAGGGCTACAGCCCGACCTACGGCGCGCGCTTCCTCAAGCGCTACATCGACGAGCGGGTGAAGCTGCCGATCACCTCGATGTGGAAGACGGCCTCGCACTTCCTCGTGGACTACGAGAACGGCGAGATCACGATCAAGGCCGTGGACGACGCCAGCGTCATCCACACGACCGACAGCTTGGCCTGAACGGCGATGGGCGTTTGGCATTGATCAGAGGGCTTCGACGAACGAGCTTCGTTGAAGCCCTTTTCTTTGTCGCCCGGCGAGAAGGAGTTAACCGCAAGGGACGCGGAATATCCGCAGGGTTCACCCGGAGAGTTGAAGGACGTTCACGTCTCTGCGTAAACTCTGTGCGGCCTCTGTGCCCTCTGCGGCGGAAAGCCCGCCGCGCAAGTCAGATGCAAACCGTCCCACGCGAGCGAGAACATGATGCGTGTCCTGATTCATTCGATCCGCCCCTTTACTACGGTTTTTGGCGCCCTCATTTGCCTGAGTTTGCCGGTCTTCGCGCAGGAGGACAAAGGTCCGCTCGACCGATTGCCGCCACCGGTTAACGCCGTGGCCGCCGACGGCGAGAAGGCCGAGCAGATCATTCGGCGCGCGATCGAGGCGCACGGCGGGCAGGCTTACCTCGCGGTGCGCGCTCTGGTCGGGCGCGGTTACTTCACGCAGTTCCGGGACGGCGTTTCGGGGTCGCCGCTGACCTTCACCGACTACTTCGTGTTCCCCGATCGCGAGCGGACGGAATTCCGCGGCGCGGGCAATCTCGTCATCCAGACCAACACGGGCGCGACCGGTTGGCTCCTCGACCGCGAGGCGCGCACCGTCAAAGAGATGAAGCCCGAACAGGTGGAAGACTTCCGCACTGCCCTGCGGACGAGCCTCGACAACCTGCTGCGTGGGTGGTGGCGCAAGGATGGCGCGAAACTCACCTACCTCGGCCGCCGCGAGGCGGGCCTCGGCCGCCGCAACGAAGCCGTGCGACTCGCCTATCCCGAGGGCTTCGCGATCGATTTCGAGTTCGGCGCGAAAGACGGCCTCGCCTCCAAGACCTTCTACAAGCGCGTCAACGCCGAGGGCGAAGAGGTCACGGAAGAGGATCGCTACGCCCGCCTCGTCACCGTCGGCGGCGTCACCCTGCCCTTCATCATCGACCACTACCGCGCCGGGGTCCAATCGAGCCGCATCAGCTACGACTCCGTCCAGTTCAACCCCAACGTCCCCGATGCGCTGTTCGAGCGCCCGGCCAACGCCAAGTCGGTTAAGTGAGTGGGACGGACGCTCACGGCTGCTCGCCGAGCGCCTGCTGAATCTGCGGCAAGTAAAGGCGAAAGCCTTCGGAGGCATTTGAGAGGTGCCCAGCGGCGCGCAGATCCGTCAAGACCTGCTTTCCTTCGAGGAAGGATTGTCGCGCCCGTTCAGGTTGCGTGGCCTGCGCCCACCCACGACCCAGCTTGTAGTGACCGTATGCCTGAAGCTGTCTGTCTTCGGACGTTCCCGAAATAGCGACCACTTGTTCGAGCACTTCGAGGGCCTGTTGATAGCGCTCGATCCCCTCCGCGAACCTATGGCGAGCGCAGTGCAGGTCGCCCTGCGTCAGGAGCGAGACGGCGAGTTTGCGCGGGTAATCGAGGTTGGGCGGGTCTTGCGCCATTAACTCTTCCAACGTCTTCACGGACGAATCCAGCACGGCGGATGCTTCCTGAAAATTGTTCTGCTTGATCAGCGCGCGGGCAAACAACTGGGCGATGGCGGCGGTGTGCGCGCCGACGCTGGATTGAGCTTTGGCGCTCTCCCTCAAGCTACCGCCGATCTGGTAAGCCTCCCTATAAGCGGCCAGCGCGTCGTCCGTCTCGCCGCGCGACATCAAGGTCGAGGCCCTCGTCGCCAACCCGCCGATCAGATTGGTCGCCGCTACCACATTCGAGGGATCGCTGCTGAGCAGGCGCTTCTGGATCGCGATCGACTCGTCGTAGCGTGCGAGAGCCTCGTCCACCCGCGACTCCTGCTCGAAGCACCAGCCGACGTTCTGCATCGCAAGGGCCAGTTTTTGCAGCGGCGCAGGCTCATCCGGGGCGAGTTCAGCCGCGCGGCGGCGGACGCCGAGCGCCTCGCGATAGGCCGCGCAGCTTTGCTCGACTTGCCCTCCCGCGTACAGCACGTCCCCCAGACGCTCGATGTCTGTGGCGTACAGGGAAGCGCGCCGCGGGTCGTTCGGATTGAGATCGAATGTCTCGCGATCAAGTTGCAAGCTTTGACGGTAGGCAGTCTCGGCTTGGTCCAGCTTCCCTTCGTAGTAGAGCCGGTCGCCTTGCCGCACGAGCACGATGGAGAGGTTCATCCGCATCGACGGGGTGGCCGCCGGGTCGCGCACGATCTGCTCCGAGAGGGCCGACGACTCGGCATAAGCTTCCGTCGCACGGGCGGCTTCCCCTTGAGCTTGCAGCGAATCGCCCAACTCGACGAGGCTGGAGGCGAGCAGCGCCCGATCATCGAGGTTTCCTTCCGGGCCTGAGACTAAAACTCTGGCCTGCTGGACGGCGGCGGTCGATCGGCGCATGGCGTTAGCGGCGTCGCCGAGCGTGCGATAGGTTTTGGCGAGCACGCGATTGCCGTCGGCGGTCTGCCGCTGTAAGTCGGGAGTCATGAACCCCTGCGCGTCGATCTCGTCATAGATCGAGGCCGCCCGCGAGAGCAGCCGGAGACGGCTCTGCGTCGGTCCCATCATCTGTTCCAGACCGGCGGCCAGATCATTGATCATGGAGTGGGCCGCGCGCACCG
>JBOGOY010000137.1:0-7901 GCA_050748185.1 Pyrinomonadaceae bacterium | reverse complement strand
CTCAAGCACGTCGAGCAATTTATGACTGTTCTCCGACATCACAACTTTAAAGCCATACAACTCACCTTCCTTGCGCGTTCTCACCGCCTCTTTCCCAACCTCATAAAATCTTTGTAGCCAACGCTCGCGATGCTGCGCGGCGTGGCGCATGAGGGCGAAGGCGGCAGTCGTCATGTAACCCGTGATGTCGCGCAGGCCCCACGCGCCGCCGGGCCAGAGGGGGCCGAAGTTGGCGGATTCCTTGCGCGGGTCGAAACCCTCGTCGGGGCGGAGGTCTTCAAACTTGATGGTCGTCGGCGTGGCGAGGCGGGCCGAAGCCGTCTCTGAGAGGATGCGGACGCCGCCGTGATAATGCGAGTAGGCGCGCGCCGGGGTCCAAGCGTCGTAGGTCGAATCGTAAGTGATGCCTTTGAAACCCGCGGCGCGCATCTCGGTGGCGATGTGTTTGCCGAGTTCCGTGTAGCCCTCGACGATCTTCTGCGGCACGTTCGGCTCGACCGGCTGCATGTAAGGCGGCACGAAGAGGCGCGCGCCGTTGGTCCCCTGCTGGTGTATGTCGTGGACGATCTGCGGATGCCAGACGTTGTGAATCTTATCGACGGTCAACTGCGTCTCGCGTTGCGAGAAGATGTACCAGTCGCGGTTGTTATCGTGGCCGACGTACTTCTGGTACAGCTCGGGCGGACTGGTCCCCTCGTAGGGCGTGCCTACGGTGCGGTCGTACCAGTTCTTGACGATGTCCACGCCGTCCGGGTTCAACGAAGGGACCAAGAGGATAATCGTGTCGCGCAGAATGTTTTGCACTTCCGGCTCGTCGGAAGAGGCGAGGCGGTGCGCGATCAACGTGCTCGACAGGTAAGAGCCGACCTCGGTCGAATGGATGCCGCAGGTGATGAGCACGATCGTCTTGCCGCGCTTCACGAGTTCGGCGGCTTTGCGATCCGCGTTTGCGCCGAGCGTGCGCGGGTCTGCGAGTTGGCGCTGAATCTCGCGGTACTCGTCGAGGCGCGCGAGGTTCTCGGGCGCGCTCAGGGTCGCCAACACGAACGGCGCGCCCATCGTCGTCTTGCCCAACTCTTCAAACTTCACCCGATCGCTCGCCGCATCCAGCCGGCGAAAGTATTCGACCACGTTGGCCCAACTCGCCAGTTTGCGATCATCTCCGGGCTTAAAGCCAAACACGTCTTCGGGCGCGGGGATGCGAGCCGCGTGCGCGCGGGCCGGCTCGTGCCGGGAACTACTGTGCGCCAGCGTCGGCGGTCGCAATGTGATGGATGAAAGCGAGAGCAGGGTCGTGACGGCGAGCGCGCCGGCGAGTAAACGTCTCCGCATGTGTCTGATGAAACCTCCGGGAGTTGAGAGATAAAGCTGGCCGCGGGTAGCGGGGCGAGTTTAGCACAAGGCCCGCGCGGGTGATGTCGGCCGCATGGAGGGGACAAAGGAATCTTCACCGCGGAGACGCAGAGACGGTACAGAGGTTCGCTGAGAAAGACATAACCTCTGCGCTAACTCTGCGCGTCCTCTGCGCCTCGGCGGTGACGTGACGCCGGCAGGAACTCGACTTTCCCGAAATGAACGGCCATCCTCTATAATCCGAGCCAGACGCTCTCTCCGTAAATCTCGGCAGCACGCCAGAGGCGACAAGCGGTGTACTCAACTCAAATCACGCGCGCCAACCCGACGCTCATCATTCTCCTCATCGATCAGTCAGGCTCGATGGCCGATCCGTTCGGCGGCGGCGACCGGAACGCCCCCGTCCGCAAGGCCGACTACGTCGCCGGCGCGGTCAACCATGCGCTTCACGATCTCGTCATCCGCTGCACCAAGACCGAAGAGGTGCGCGACTACTATCACGTCGCGGTCATCGGCTATGGCCGCGCCGTCGGTTCATCCTTTTCAGGATTGCTCTCGGATCGATTAGTCGCGCCCGTCTCGGAGGTGGCCGACAACCCGGCGCGCATCGAGACGGGATACAGGCGCGTGCCCGACGGCACGGGCGGCTTTGTCGAAATGCCGATTCGTTACCCCGTCTGGGTCTTCCCGCACGCCGACGGCGGCACGCCGATGTGTCAGGCGCTCGGGCGCGCTAAGTCGATCCTCGAACAGTGGCTGGCGGAGCACCCGCGCGGGTTCCCGCCGACTGTGCTGCACCTGACCGACGGCGAATCGGGCGACGGCGACCCGACCGCGCTCGGGCAGGAGATTATGTCGCTGGCGACCGACGACGGTCAGGTCTTGCTCTTCAACTGCCACGTCTCTTCGCGTGCGGCGCGTAAGGTCGAATACCCGAGCGACGCCGGCGCGCTGACGGACAGTTTCGCGCAGACGCTTTTCCACATCTCCAGCCCGCTCCCAGAGAACTTCCTCGCCGCGGCGCAGCAGTTGGGCGTCAGCGCCGGCGAGGGCTCGCGCGGCTTCGTCTTCAACGCCGACCCTTCGTCGGTCGTGCAGTTCTACGAGATCGGGACCAGCCTGACGGGCATGGCCCCGCACATCTGGATGGACGTCTAAAGGCAGAGTTTAAAGTTTCTTCAGGTTCAAGGTTTCAGGCAGCTCTGTCTTTCACCTGACACCTGACACCTGACTCCTGACACCCGATGAACCGCCGGCTGAGATCGTGGACCTTCGTCCTGCCGAAAGAGGGCAGCACGCCGGCGGAGTGTGAAGACGCGGTCGGCGTTGACGAGGCGGGGCGAAAGTTCGCGCTGGCCGACGGGGCGACCGAGGCGTTTGACGCGGGACATTGGGCGCGGCGTCTGACGGAAGCGTGGGTCGAATCGGAACCCGCGCCGCTTGCGGCCGAAGAGTTTCGCGCGTGGGCCGCGGCGCAGGGCGAGTGGCTACGCGACTATTGGCGCGGGCGGAGGCTTCCGTGGTACGGCGAAGAGAAGGCGCGCGGCGGATCGTTCGCCGCGTTCGTCGGTTTGCGTTTCGAGTCGGGCGGGGCGGGCTTGGGCTGGCGCGCCGTCGCCGTCGGCGACTCGTGTCTCGTGCAACTGCGGGCCGGGCGGATTCAGACAGCGATGCCAATCAGCAGTCACCTCGGATTCAACTCGTGCCCCGCGCTCGTGCCTTCGGCCGCGGCCTTGCAGGAGTCGGCCCTCGCGCAGTCGCTGACGACGCAGGCAGGCGTGGCCGAGCCCGGCGACGTTTTCCTACTTTTGTCAGACGCCGTGGCGGCATGGCTGCTCGAACTCTACGAGACCGGGCGACACACTCTCGCGGCGGAGTTTGATTCTTTGCTTGCGGCATCGGAAAATGAAACCCTCACTAGGCTCCTGCGCCGCAAGCGGCGCGAGCGCAGGTTGAAAGACGACGATGTGGCGATCGTAAGAGTTTTAGTAAATGATGAACGATGAATGAATCGAAGTAGCCAGTAGTCAGTAGCCAGTAGCCAGTAGCCAAGCACTCCCACGTGACAGGAGTCTCGGTTGCCGCAGCCAATTACCGACAAAGTCAATCCATACTGACTACTGGCTACTGGCTACTGGCTACTGCTTTGATCATTTCTTTCCTATGTCTGCCCTCACCACCCCCAACTTCTGGCCGACCGCGCGCCACTTCGCAGAGGCAGTCCAGTGCCCGGCCGTCTGCTTCGCCGCGCCGACGCTCAGGCCGATGTTGCCGGCGGTGGACCGGCTGGGGATGCCGCTCGTCACTTCGGGACAGTTCGCCTACGTCTTCAAACTCAACGCGGCCGACGGGCAGGCCGGCGAGTCATCATCATCATCGGTCGCCGTCCGCTGCTTTCGCGGCTACTTGGGCGACCGAGAGATGCGCTATCGCGCCCTCGACGCACACCTGAACGCGCCGCGGCGGGGCGTCATCCCGGCCCTGCCGCGTTTCAAATATCTCTCGCAGGGCATTCTCGTCGCGGGGCGCAGATACCCGGTCCTCGTGATGGAGTGGATCGAGGGGCCAACGCTCGACGTGTATCTCGAAGAGGTCGTGAGCAAGCGCGAGGTCGTGCTGCACCTCGCGGGCGAGTGGCTGCGGCTCGTCGCCGCGTTGCGCGGGGCGGGCGTCGCGCACGGCGATCTGCAACACGGCAACATCATCGTCGAGCGCGGGCAGTTGCGGCTCGTCGATCTGGACGGGATGTACGTCCCGGCGCTCGCGGGCTACCGGGCGAGCGAAGTCGGCCACCAACACTATCAGCACACGGCGCGACAGGCGCGGCACTTCTCGCCGGAGGTGGACAACTTCTCCGCGCTCTCCATCTATCTTTCCTTAATCGCGCTCGCCGAGCGCCCCTCTTTGTGGACTGAGCACCACGACGAAAACCTGATCTTCACCAAATCCGACTTCGTCGCGCCTGAGTCGTCCGCGCTCTTCGCGAAAATTAAAGAGCTTGGATCGGAGCACGCGCGCCTCGCCGAAGTTTTAGAGGCCGCGGCCCGCGACGCGGACCCGTTGACCGCGCCCGCACTGACCGAACTCGTCAGCGTCCCGAAGTCGAAACTGCCGGCGTGGATGACCGCGCCGCCCGCGGTGGCGGTGAAAGAGCGCACGCGCGAAGTGGCGCGGGCCGCCGCCGTTCCGGCCGCGAGTCAAAGGCCGTCGCCGCCGAAGCGCGAGCGTTCGACGCCGACAACTCCGACTTCGGGCAGTGTGCAGACACTCTTCAGTGCGAGCGCCTCGTCGGTTGCAGGCGCAGCCACCAGTCCCGTCCTGACAAACCCTTACGACGTAGCCGGGAATACGTGGCTGTACGCTAGACACTACGCAAAGCAGGCGCGCGTCGAGAGTTGGGTTTGGATCGTGGTTCTCCAGTTTGTGATCAGGCTGTTCGTTGATACGAGTTGGGTCGTTGTATCGCTGCTGTTGCTGGCTCTCTTGCTGCCGGCTGTGGGGGTGCTCGGGTACTCCTTGATTCGCGCCTTGGGGGACGCGGAGGCAGCTTCGAACGGGAACTGGCTGCCGGGCAGCTTTAATTCTCTCTTCACCGCGAACCAACCGCCGCCGCTTTCGCCGCGCGCCGCCGGCAGGCCGCCGCTTTCGGCGCGCGTGCAACCTCCGGCCCCGGCGGCGATGGTTGCCCCGGTCGTCGCCAGTCGCACCTTGAGCATTTATCACCGGCCGGATTGTGAATGGGCCGACCGGATCGCTTCGCACTACCGCGAAAGCTTCCCGTCGCCCGCCGCCGCGCTGACCGCCGGCTACCGGCCGTGCCACGTCTGCGCGCCGTGAGGGGATTGTTTGATTGAGCTATTGATTCATTGACCCATTGCGATGAATTTACCAATGAATTAATGAATCAATGGCCCAGTGGATCAATTCTAACGTCTTGCCCTCGCGCCGGATGCGCGTGTAAAGTAGCACCGAACTAACCCCTGCCGCTCCCTGTTCAAGGCGAATATCTTTGGAGGTAAGTCCCGTGTCCAGTGGAACTATCGATGTCACCAGACCGAGCGTTGTCGACGAGGCCCACGTGCCGCTGGCCGAAAGCTACGCGGTTCATAAACCTTTCGTCCCGGCTTCCACCATCCTGCCAGAGTTCACCGCGCGCGCGGTCATCGTCGGTGCGCTGCTCGGCATCGTCTTCGGCGCGTCGAGCGTCTATCTCGCTCTCCGCGTCGGCCTCACCGTGTCGGCTTCGATCCCGATCGCGGTGATGTCGATCTCGATCTTCCGGGCGCTGGGGCGGACCTCGATCCTCGAAAACAACATCTCGCAGACCACGGGCTCGGCCGGCGAGTCGATCGCGGCCGGCATCGTCTTCACGATGCCGGCACTGCTGATCCTCGGCTACGATCTGGAGATTCCGCGCATCACTTGGGTGGCGTTATTGGGCGGCTGGCTCGGCGTGCTGCTGATGATCCCCCTGCGGCGTGCGCTCATCGTGCGCGAGCACGGGAAGCTGATTTATCCCGAGGGGACCGCGTGCGCCGAGGTACTGGTCGTCGGCGAGAAGGGTGGGACCGACGCGAAGACGGTGTTCACCGGCTTCGGCGTCGCCGCGCTCTACAAGTTTCTGATGGGTGGCACGCGCCTGTGGAACGAGGCTCCGGCCAAGTCGATTAGCGGCTATCAGGGAGCGACCGTGGCGGCCGACATTTCGCCGGAACTGTTGGGCGTCGGCTTCATCATCGGGCCGCGGGTGGCGGCGATGATGCTCGGCGGCGGGTTCCTCTCGGCACTGGTGCTGATCCCGATGGTCAAGTTTTTCGGCGCGGGCTACTCACAGCCGCTGTTCCCCGTTTTGCCGGGCGGGCCGCTCATCTCGGAGATGTCGGCCGGGCAGGTGCAAGACCTCTACATCCGCTACATCGCGGCGGGCGCGGTGGCGACGGGCGGTATCATTTCGCTCGTGCGCGCGTTGCCGACTATCCTCGGCGCGTTCACTTCGTCGCTCGGTAGCTTCGGTAACGGGAAGGCGATGACCGCCAGCGACCGGGCCGCGGCAGTGCCGCGCACCGAGCGCGACATGCCGATGACCTTCGTGATGGGCGGCATCGGCGTGCTGGCGCTGGCGATCTTCTTCTGGCTGAACTTCATGGGCTCGCCGGGCAGCGGCATCGGGATGAACGTCCTCTCGGCGATCCTGATCATCATTTTCGGGTTCTTCTTCGCTACCGTCTCTTCACGCATTACCGGCGAGATCGGCTCGTCGTCGAATCCGATTTCGGGGATGACGATCGCGACCATCCTGCTCACGTCGCTCATCTTCCTGCTGCTCGGGATGGGCGGCGTCAACTCGCGCGTGCTGGCGCTGTCGGTCGGCGCGATCGTCTGCATCGCCGCGTCGAACGCGGGCACGACCTCGCAGGATTTGAAGACCGGATACCTCGTCGGCGGCACGCCCGCGAAGATGCAGTGGGGCCTGATGGTCGGCGCGACTACTTCGGCGCTGCTCATCGCGTGGACCCTCTCAGCCCTCAACAGTTCTTACACCAACCTGCTGCCGCGCCATTACCCGACCTACCGCGCGGCCGTTAACCCGACCGACGACCAATGGACCCGCGGTAACGCGCAGGGCGGCGAGTTGGCCGGCGGGCCTTACTACGTCCACCGGCTCGCGTCCGACGAGAAGGCATCCGATGGCACGATCATTCCTTCGGGCCAGTACCTTGTGAACCAATCGGGCGAAGTCTTTTACCGCATCAACCCCGGCGTCGGCGGTACGCGCGTCGCCGTCAACACCGATAATCTTCCGACCGCGCCGTTTGTGGCCGGCGGCAACGTCGAGATCGGCGACGCGACCGCGCGCGGCCTCGACGGGAACATTTACCGCGTCGCGACCGTGAAAGAGGGCGACGCCACCAACACGTTCTACGTGGACCAGACGGGCGCGGCGAAGTATCGTCAGGTCGAAACCGGGCCGGGCTCTAAGTTCGACGCGCCGAAAGCGCAGTTGATGGCGGTGCTGGTTGACGGCGTGCTGACGCAGAAATTGCCGTGGTCGCTCATCCTGATCGGCGCGTTCATCTCGATCCTGTTGGAGATCGTCGGCATCTCGGCGCTGCCGTTCGCGGTCGGGATGTACCTGCCGTTCGCCACCTCCGCAACGATCTTCGTCGGCGGCGCGACGCGCGCCCTCGTCGATCGCGTCGCGCGCGGCTCGCGCAGCCTCGCCGAAGAGGAGAGCGGGCCGGGCGTCTTGTACAGTTCGGGCCTCATCGCGGGCGGCGCGATCGCGGGCCTGCTGCTCGCCATCCCGCAGGGCTTAGGCAAGGCCGACGTGCTCAACCTCGGCCGCTTCATGCCCGAGGCGTTGCACGAGAGCATGCTCCTCGGCCTGATCATGTTCGGCGTCCTGACGGCGACGCTCTACTATGTCGGGCGCTACGGCCTGACCGGCAAGCGCGACGAGAACCTGCCCGCGCCGCCGCCACCGCCCACGCGGTTATGACGGCGTAGCGCGGATGAAACAATAGCCGCGGGCGTCCGCGGGTGGACGC
>JBOGOY010000136.1:0-7978 GCA_050748185.1 Pyrinomonadaceae bacterium | reverse complement strand
CCGGGATCCAACCGCCGCTCGGCGTGATTGACACCACCCATCCTTACGGCGTCCGCCGCCTGCACTGAAGTCGTGCCGGAGTAGAACGATTTTTCAAACGCTTCATGCGACGAGAGGCGCGACACGCGGTCTTGCTGACCTGACATACGCTCGCCTGCCGGTCGCGCCTTGCATTTCTCCAATAATTCTCGGTATGGATTCGACTGTCCTTGAAACGGATAAGGATCGCCGGGCTTCGTTTCCATGTCGTTGCGCTCCGCATTAAAGTGCTTGCTGCGCTCCTTAGCGTAAGCCTTTGACAATAATCCTTGAATCGGTTCGGCGGGCGGGAAGTAGGGGTCGCCATAGTAGAAGTCGCGGTCGGCGAAAGCCATGTTCATCGCTTGATAAAGGGTGTGAATGTAGCGTGAGCTGTTGTAGCCCATCGCCTTGAGATCATAATTTTCCAAAATGTTGAGCGATTGGAGCATGGCGGGGCCTTGCGTCCAGTGCGTCAGCTTATAGACTTCTATGCCCCTATAGGTTGTCTTGACCGGCTCTTCGATGCGCACCTTCCAGTTGGCGAGGTCTTCCGTAGTGATGAGCGCGCCCTCTTCCCTCGCACCGCGAACGAACTCGCGCGCGATGTCGCCCTTGTAGAAGCGGTCATACGCGGCGTAGATGGCCTCCTTCCGGTTCTGACCCGCAGCGAGCGCCTGCCGCTCGGCTTCGACCAGTTTGCGGAGCGTGGCCGCTAGGTCCGGCTGGCGGAAGAGTTCGCCCGCTTCCGGCGCTTCGCGCTTCTGCCCGAGGTGCGGCAGCAGTACCTCGCGAGAGTGCCGCCACTCCTTCAGCCGCCTCTTCTCGCGCTCGATGGTGCCCGCCAGTTGCGCCTCGATTGCATAGCCGTCCGCCATCTGGATCGAGGGAGCGAGCACGTCGCTCAGACTCAGCTTGCCGTACTCCGCCAGCATGACGAGGAGACCGCCCAGTGTGCCCGGCGTGACGGCGGCCAGCGGCCCGTGTTCGGGCGTGTATCGCATCCCCTTCGACTTGTAGAACTCGGAGGTTGCGCCCGACGGGGCGACGCCGAGGGCGTTGATGCCGACGACCTTCTGCGTTTTAGGGTTGTAGATGAGCGCCTGCGTCTCGCCACCCCATGAGAGCGTGTCCCACATCGTGGAGGTGGCCGCAAGCATCGCGCAGGCGGCGTCCACGGCGTTCCCGCCCTTTTGAAACACAATCGCCCCGGCGGTCGCTCCGAGCGGCTTGCCGGTGATCGCCACCCAGTGCCTGCCGTGCAGGACAGGCTTGACGGTTCGCTGGGCCACTAGGCTCATCGGAGTAGCCATGAAAACAACCAACGAGATAAAAATACCGGGTCGTGTCTCAGATTTTATGCTGACCGCGATTTGAGCCTTGTAATTCGCGGCTTCCACGAGGCCCAGCACAAATTGTGAAACACCACCCTCGAACGTTACGATCCTTGCGGCAACACTAACAGAACAGAAACTTGGTCGGCCATGCACTACGGGGACCCGTGGCGAGTCCCCGTAATGCACGTAGTTACTAAGTAAGTTCTAAAAAGTTCGTTGACATTGGTACCCTCAAAAACACTGTAATTCCGCAGGTTTGTAATGGGACCAGTGTCAACAGACCTTTTGTAACTTACTTAAAAAGTCACGCGGAAGCCGAGTTGGAGCGTGCGCGCCGGCCTAGCCCCGGTGGGCACTAGGAAGTTAGGGTTAGTGCCACTGGCGAAATTGCCACTGAGCGTGTCGCCGTCAAAGTTGGTTCGGTTCGTCAGGTTAAAAACCTCGAAAGTGAAACCGGCCCTGATGCGTTCGGTGAAGTTGTACTTGTAGGCTAACCGGAGGTCAACGCCGAAGAATCCCGGCCCGACCGCGCCGTTACGCCCGCCCTCGTTTTCAAAGTTGAGATTGACCGTCTCGCCGTTCGCGAATGTCCGCGTCCCCGTGAAAGTGCCCGCCGGGAGTGGGTCGAAGTTAATGCCGTTGCGGTCGGCATCTACCCGCTGATCCTGAATGGTGAACGGCGTGCCGGAAAGGGCGCGGATGACGGTGCTGACTATCAGCCCGCGCGTGCGCGGAATTTCGTAGAGGCCGCTGAAGACGAAATTATGACGGCGGTCGAAGTCCGTCGGCCCCTCGTTCAAGTCCAGCCGCAAGTCGTCGAGCAGTTGAAAGTTGGCCGTGGGAGTGCCGCTCCCACTCGTATTGCCGCGGCTCTTCGAGAGCGTGTAGGAGCCTTTGAACTGGAACCCTCTGGTGAAGCGCTTGTCAACCGAGACTTGTAGCGCGTCGTAATCGGTGCGGCCTTCGTTGACGCGCGTCGTGACGCTCGATGCCGCCGACGATTCGAACGGTTGGCTGCTGAAGAGGGTCGTATCTACCGGAACACTGCTGTTCTGGATGACCTGGCCGAGCGTCATGAAGCGACGGGTAATAGCGCCGGTCGAACTCGTCGTGCCGCGAGTCCCGGGGTTCAGATTAATGGTCATCAACTGATCAACGCCGTCTTGGTGAATGTAATCCACCGTGAGCGCCGTGTTCGGGAAGATCTCCCGCTGGAAGCCGATGGAGGTCGAGCGCACGTAAGGCATGCGCCGGTTGCGGTTGTCCACAACCGGCGACGGGTTAGGCAAAATTGCTCCCGTGCCGACGATGGAATTGATCAGTTCACGATTGACTACCGGCCCATTTCTGAGCGTCGGGTCGGTGGGCAGCCGCCCGGCGCGTGGCCCCGGATCGGCGGCGTTCAAGGGGAACGCGCGGACGAAGGAGCTGGAGAACGGCCCGGCGGTGCGGAACGCCGTGATCAGTTCAAACGGCGTGTTCTGGTAGAAGAAGCCGTACCCGGCGCGGACGACCGTCTTGCCGTCGCCCGCCGGGTCGTAGGCGAAGCCCAGCCGCGGCGAGATGTTGTTGTTGTCGTCGGAAATAGTCTCATCATCGTAGCGCACGCCGAGGTTGAGCGTTAGCTTTTGATTGACCTTCCAGTTGTCCTGAGCGAAGAGGCTGCTGTTGTGGTTGATGAGCAGGAATTCCAGCGGCCCGCCCACGCGAATCTGAAAGCGCTCGGGGTACGTTCTGGGGTCGTCGCGATTGAAGGGGAGGTTGGTCGGGAAGAAGAAAACGCCGTTGAGCGAGCCCGAGTCTAGGTTGTCCGCCGAGACGTAGTTGTAATCAAACCCAAACTTCATCGAGTGTCCGCCGCGCACGTGAGAGACCACGTCGGCGAGCCGGTAGGAGTTATTGATGCGCGCCTGCGCGACGTTGCTCTGCTGCGTGGCGAAGGAAAGGAAGGAAAGCGTCGGGGGCAAATCACTCTGCGGCGCGCCGGAATTGAAGCCGGGGTTGCCGAAGGCCACGTCCTCGCGCGTGAAGGAGAGGCGCAGGTCGTTGAGCAGCGTCGGAGTTATCGTGGCCGTGTAGTTACCCACTATCGTTTGATCAACGTCCGCCTCCTCGCGCGCAGCCTCCAACGTCACCGCGCCGATGATCTGATTGAACTGCGGCGAACTTTCTCGTATCCAGCGCGCGGCGATCTGATGGTTCTGCGCCGGCTGCGTGTCGAACCTGAGCGTCGTGTTGAGCGCGCGCGTCGTCTCGGTGGCGGAGGTGTTGAACTCCGGGCGAGCCGGGATGTCGATGATGATGCCTTCCGCGATGTTCGTCCGTTCGAGGCCGAAGAAGAAGTGGGCGAGGTTTTTCTTAACCGGGCCGCCGATGGTGAAACCGTACTGCCGCATGTTGGCCTCCGGTTGTTCAAGTTGGTTCAGCAGCCCGAATTTTTCCCGCGCGTTTAACGAATTGTCCTGAAAGAAGCCGAAGCCGCTGCCGTGAAACTCGTTGGTGCCGCTCTTGGTGATGGCGTTGATGACGCCGCCGGAAGTTCGACCGAACTCGGCGTCGAACTGATTGGTCAGCACCTGAAACTCTTGGACGGTTTCGAGCGCCGTGCGCGTCTGCGCGCCCGCGCGCTGCCCGATAACGTCGTCGTTGTTGTTCGAGCCGTCGAGCAGGAAATTGTTGAAGCGCGGGTCTTGGCCGTTAACGCTGACCGAGTCCGAGCCGAACGATTCCGTGCTGATGTTGGGGACGACGCCGGGGAGCAGGCCGACGAAGCCGATGAAATTTCTATTCACCGAAGGCAACTCGGTCAATTCCGTCTGGCTGATGTGGCCGCCGATCTCTTTTGACGCGGTCTGCACTATCGGATCGTCCGCAGTGACCGTGACCGTCTCCTGCGCGCCGCCGACCTCGAGCGCGACCCTGAACTCCTGCGTCTCGCCGACATCCAGCTTAACGCTCTCTTTCACGGTGGTCTTGAAGCCCGGGGCTTCCACCGTAACGCGATAAAGGCCGGGAGTTAATGTAGTAAAAACGTAGTCGCCAGACTCGGTCGTGGTCGCGGTGCGGCGGTTGAGACCGGTCTCCTGATTGGCGATAGAGACTTGCGCGTTGGGAACCGCAGCGCCCGTCGGGTCGGTAACGTTGCCCCTGAGAACTGACGTACCCTCTTGGGCATGAACCGATAAAGTGAAAGTTAGCGCCAACAATGTGACGAACGCGACAGTCAATCTCCTGAGACCATCAATCCTGTTACGCATAAATACCTCCTGCTTTGTGTGGGCGGGTTAGAGTGGACATCGTGGAAAGTTTTACGGGCAAAGAGAACTTCGCCCGCAGTAAAGAGAATTCGCTCGTGAACGCCTCGTACACTGACATCACCAGATTTATAGGGCACCGCTTCGCTTAATTAGTCTGTCGAACGAATCAGCGCTTGGAGCGGGACTTGCGATATTAACCATGACCGTCACTTCCTTCGTGTTATTTCCAACGAAGGAGATAATCCTTGAGCGTCTCAAACATTGTCTCGAATGAATCCGCGCAGAACAGAATTGGCTGAAAGCTGGTCGGATCATACTCCTGACGAGCCGCCGCTTCGAGATCGAGGGGGCGAAGCTCAGCCCCATGCATGGCCTCAAGTTCTCCCGCCGACGAGAGTAGTCCTGTGCCGTAAGCTTTGAGCCGGCCACCTTCACGCAAGACCCCGAATTCAATCGTGAACCAGTAGACGCGCGCCAGACGCTCCAACGCTTCAGTCGAGTTGGTGCGTTTGACGGCCTGACCCACCAGCCGGTTGAGTTCAGCCATGCGCTCGTTGGCTAAAATCATGGCATGGCCGACCACCTCATGAACCACGTCCGGCTCAGGCGTGTAGAACGGCGTGGAATGGTGGCGAATATACTGCGTCGAGAGAAAGACGCCGTCGGCTAAAGATTCCAGAAAAACGCGCGGCTCGACCAGCCCGGCCACAGGCTCTAAGCGGAAGCCGCTGATGGCTTGAACCCTCGCCGTCACCTCACGCATCTGCGGAATACGCTCCCGCGGCAAATCCACACGCCTGACACATTCAAGGTATTCGGCGCAGGCATGTCTCAGGTGTGCTGGTTCGAGCGCTTCACGGATGGCGCGCCAGACCTGATGCTCCTGAGATGTGTAAGGGGCGTCGGGGACGGGCCTGCCCGGTTGATACTTCATCGCAATTTGAGCTATCCGGTTTCGGCGGGCACGGTACTCCGCATCGCGGAAGCCCGGATGATCCGGGTCGAGTTGAACGACTGCGTTCCTCTCCGCCGTCGTCTCGCGGCTATCTATGACGACCATGCGCATGTCAACGTGGTCGAGCAATAAAGGCTGCTGCGCTTGCTTTGTCATCTCGTGAAAGCCCTTGTGAAGTTTCGCCGGAAAATTGTGAGCACAAAAAAACCGGCCACTCGTCCTCCCCGCGTCGGAAGGAAAGTGGCCGGTTATCAGGAACTTGTCTTCGGTGGTGCTAGATCGTCATCACACCCGGACAGCCCATCGCCGCCTCACCCCTCCGCGCGGAGAGCGAGCCGTAATAGTAATAATGGCGATAGCTGCTGTGGGTGTGGTGGTTCATCTTGTCACGGGCGCCGAACTCTCATCAAGGCATGTCGAAACGGCATAGTAGCCACCCGTTTATGGATTTGTCAAATTCCAGAGCCACCCAAGCGGCGCTTTATTGTGAGGTAAGCCGATAGCACGTCTCGCCTTTCTTATCGCCGCTCTTCTTGGCGCTCAACGTCCTGCGGCGTGACCGGCTCGACACCAGATGTCCCGCCATCCTTTGCAACAGCATCGCGGCCGATGCCATGATGAAAGACAAGATGGCCTCCGTACCAGCCTCCTGCGGAGAGCAAAAGGAACCCGACGCCTTCCAGAGCCAAGGCGGCGAGAAGCCTCATGCCGGATGGGGGCAACGAGCCGCCACGCACGACGAGGCCGGTTCCATATGCCCCAAGCATCCCGAACATCAACAGCATATGGCGCAATCCTGTGCTCTGCGCCGGATGACTTTGCTCGATAGCCGCATAGTCGTACATGCCCACCGCAGCGGCGACGAGCGCGGCGGCGAGACCCAACGCGATGTTCCAGAACGAAATCGCCCACCACAGCGATTCACCGCGCCAAAGAGCAACCGCATCCCAAAAGAGCGAGGTGCCGAGCAGCGCGAGCGGGAAGTCGCTTAATATGGCGTGCAGCGGATGGCCGAGCACGCGCAGTCCTTTGCTCATGGCTTCCCGTTATCCGCGAAGGGCAAAGATGCCGACGAGCAAGACTACGAACGAAATGACTGCGACCAAACCGTGAATAATCACCACCGGTATGGGTAAAGCTTGACGCCGCAAGTGAAATGAAAATAAGTAGAATCCGCCGAGCGCCGCGATGACGAATCCGATCAGAGCAATGGTCGCTTGCGTTGATGCAGCACCGCCCACGACCACGAGGATGAGCGCGATGAGGCCAGCCGCCGCGACGACGCCATGAACAATGGCGAGTCCCATCGGCGGCAGTTCCCTACCGCTCAAGCGCATCACCGCCATGACGACGCCGCCGAGCGCCGCAATTGCAAACAACACCGCTGCTAAGGTCATCTGATCCTCCCTCGTACAAGCTGAAGCCCATGCTCCCGGCCGTCTCGCCAAAGTCCTCTTATAAAGACTTCAGATATTCAACCAGGTCGTTCTTCTGCTGCCCGGTCAAATTTAATTTGAAGAACTTGTTGTAGTGATTGACCACATCGAGCAGTGTGGCAAAGCGACCGTCGTGGAAGAAGCCGCCCTTCTGGTGCGCCCAAAGTCCTCTGAGCGGCGACGTGCGGTAGCCGCCGACCTCCTTACCTTCGATGAATCTGCCCGGTGAGCGGCTCGCCTGGAATTCGTCAATCTCGATCTCTTTACCCGTCCGCATGTTCCATCCCGGCTCCGTGAAAGTCGGCGGCACGTGGCACATGGCGCAACTCGTCTTCCCGTTACCCGTGTTGAAGACTACCTCTCCGCGTGCCGCCGCCTGCCTGTCATAACTTCCTTCGGGCGGCTTCGGCGCAGGGATCGCAAGTTGATAAAAATGTAGCGCGGGCAGTTTCGCACTGGTCATGTCGGGCGTGCTGCTCACGTCCCCGAACCCGGCTCTGGCGGCGATGGGGTACTTCTTCGGATCATTCAAGCGCGGATCGAAGAAACGACCTTTCCCGTGCATCTCAAGATTGGCGACGAAGGCGTTCCAGTAGGTGATAGAGCCGAAACCGTTCCAGCCGTGAAGATTCACGCCGGCCAGACCATAGGCGGGCGGAATCAAAGTCGCCGCCGACCTACCATCGGGTTGAAAGGGTTTGCCGTCGAGGAAAAGCAGGGCGTCAAATTTCCCCGGCCCCCAACTCGCCAGCACTTTCCGCGTCGTCGCATCGTCAATGCCCAAGAGGTTATTCACCGCCGATAGATCAGGAGAGAGGGCGACGATGGCGCCGACATTAAGATCGCGGTTTGCCCATCCGTCCAAGCGGCGACCGATGCCCGGCGCGAAGGAGTCGTCCACATTCGAGTGGCAGAGCGCGCAGGAGATGCCCATGGTCTTGAGGCTTCCATCATTATTGAAGGTACCCTGTACAC